>ONFK01000218.1 GCA_900317065.1 uncultured Bacteroidales bacterium | reverse complement strand
TGAGGCCCGCCTGAAGGATGTTACGGATTACATTCTCGAGAAGATGCAGCAGACCGGCATCAAGAACCTCTGGGGCACTGCCAACGTCTTCGGACACAAGCGCTACATGAACGGAGCCGCCACCAATCCCGACTTCGACGTTGTCGCCCGTGCAGCCGTGCAGATCAAGAACGCCCTCGACGCCACTATCAAGCTCGGCGGCGAGAACTATGTGTTCTGGGGAGGCCGCGAAGGCTATTCGTCACTTCTCAACACACAGATGCAGAGGGAGAAAGACCATCTTGCAAATATGCTGAAGGCCGCCCGCGACTATGCCCGCGGCAAGGGATTCAAGGGAACCTTCCTCATCGAGCCCAAGCCCATGGAGCCCACCAAGCATCAGTACGACGTCGATACCGAAACCGTCATCGGCTTCCTCCGCGCACACGGACTGGACAAGGACTTCAAGGTGAACATCGAAGTCAATCACGCAACCCTCGCCGGCCATACCTTCGAGCACGAACTCGCAGTGGCGGTGGACAACGGCCTGCTCGGCAGCATCGATGCGAACCGCGGGGACGCCCAGAACGGCTGGGATACCGACCAGTTCCCGAACGACGTGCTGGAAATGACACAGGCGATGCTGCAGATTATCCGAAACGGCGGCCTCGCTCCCGGCGGATCCAATTTCGACGCGAAACTCCGCCGCAATTCCACGGATCCCCAGGATATCTTCATCGCCCACATAAGTGCGATGGACGTCATGGCCCACGGCCTTCTGAATGCCGCCGAGATTGTTGAGAAATCTCCTATTCCCGCAATGGTGAAGGAGCGCTACGCATCGTTCGACAGCGGCCTCGGAAAGAAGTTCGAGGAAGGCAAGGTTTCCCTCGAGGAGCTTTACGATTATGCAAAGACCAAGGGTGAACCCGCGCAGACTTCCGGTCAGCAGGAACTCTACGAGACCCTCGTGAATCTTTACAGTATATAGAGATGGCTGCTTACAGACAAACGGGCAGCCGGGCCTACCTTACCAGCATAGTGCTGGTGGCGGTTATCGGAGGGCTCCTCTTCGGTTACGACACCGCAGTCATCTCCGGTGCGGAGCGCGGCCTGCAGGCCTTCTTCGGCGGAGCCGCCGATTTCAGTTACACCGACGGCCTGCATGGCTTTACCACTTCCAGCGCCCTCATAGGCTGCATCATCGGTGCGCTGATCTCGGGGTTCATGGCTTCGCGTCTCGGACGTAAGAGGTCACTTTTCGCAGCCGGCATAATGTTCTTCCTTTCGGCGCTCGGCTCATATTATCCCGAATTCCTCTTCTTCCAGAAGGGGGTTGCGACCAAGGGCCTGCTGGTGGCGTTCAATCTCTACCGTGTGCTCGGTGGCATAGGTGTGGGCCTCGCGTCCGCCCTCTGCCCAATGTACATTGCGGAGGTGTCGCCGGCAAACAAGAGGGGAACCCTTGTGAGCTGGAACCAGTTCGCAATCATCTTCGGCCAGTTGGTGGTATACTTCGTGAACTTCCTCATCATCCGTTCGCACGCAAATGACCCTGCGGTGGTGGAATGGACCAACAGCATCGGCTGGAGGGTTATGTTCGTGAGCGAGGCGGTGCCTGCCGCACTCTTTACGATCCTGATTCTGCTTGTTCCCGAGACACCCCGCTATCTTGCCCTTAACGGCCAGGATGACAAGGCTCTCACCGTGCTCAGCAACATCAACGGCGAAGCCAAGGCCCGCGAGATACTTGCCGAAATCAAGGCGACCGCAGTCGAAAAGACGGAGAGACTCTTCAGCTACGGCTGGATGGTGATTTTCATCGGCTGCATGCTGAGCGTGTTCCAGCAGATCATCGGCATCAATGCAGTGCTTTACTTCGCTCCCAGAATCTTCGAATCCATGGGCATGGGCAATCCCATGTTCCAGACGGTGCTGATGGGAGTAATCAACATTACATTCACTCTGGTAGCCGTTTTTACTGTGGAGAAGCTTGGGCGCAAGCCGCTTCTCATAACCGGCTCCCTCGGAATGGCGGTCGGAGCAATCGGGGTGGCGCTTTCTAACGTGGTCACCCTGCCTGCCATCATTCCCGTGATCAGCATCATGGTCTACAGCGCCTGCTTCATGTTCAGTTGGGGACCCATCTGCTGGGTTTATATCTCTGAGCTCTTCCCTAATACCATCCGAAGCCAGGCCACGGCCATTGCCGTAGCCTTCCAGTGGATATTCAACTTCGTGGTTTCCAGCACTTTCGTACCTCTCTACAATTACAGCCACTTTCTTGCTTATGCCATCTACGGAGGCATCTGCATCATTGCGGCCATCTTCGTCTGGAGGCTCGTTCCGGAGACAAAGGGAAAGACCCTGGAAGATATGACCGCCCTCTGGAGGGGCCGCAAATGAAACGCGCCCTGACTCTTCTGCTGCTTGCCGCCTGCGCCTGTGGCCGAGTGGCCGACGAGGCTATTTTCACTCCTTTCGTCTATACGGACGGGGGGAGTGAAACTGTTCCTGAAGGCTGCTATTCCAACCCCATCCTGAAGGGATTCTACCCCGATCCTTCCATCTGCCGCAAGGGAAACGACTACTATATGGTGACTTCCACCTTCCAGTATTTCCCCGTGATTCCAGTGTTTCACAGCACCGATCTGGTGCACTGGGAGCAGTGCGGATCCGTGCTGGACAGCGATGCGCAGATATCTTTCACCCGCAAGAAGATGAACCTCGGGAACTTCGCCCCCGGCATCTCCTACAATCCCTCCGACGGCAAGTTCTACGTGGCGTGCACCCAGGTGGGCGGCGGCCTCGGCAACTGGTACTGCACCAGCGAGGATCCCGCATCCGGCAAGTGGGAAGGGCCTTTCGTGATAAAGGGCGTCCGCGGAATAGATCCTGAATTCTTCTTCGACGGGGACGGGCGTAGCTGGTATCTCACCTGCACATCTCCCGAGGATGCCGGTTCGTCGAGGAGATATCCCGGCGAGTTCGCCATAGTGATGTGGGAGTTCGACTGCCAGAAGCGTGAGATCTGCAGCAGCCCCCGCATCATAGCCCGAGGAGGAGCCCGTCCCGAAGAGCATCCCGAGAATCTCGAAGGGCCGCATCTTTTCAAGGTGGACGGTAAATACTTCCTGATATGCGCTGAAGGGGGGACGGAGCGATTCCACAGGGAGGTGGCGTTCAGTTCTCCGAGCCTAGAGGAGCAGTTTGAGCCCTGTGCCATCAATCCAATCCTTACACAGAAGGGAAGAGTACTTCAACACCGGGCGCGAGGCTTTCTTGCTGCCGGTAGATTGGACATCGGGTCAGCCGGTAATCCTGGCAGATGGCCTGGGTGTTCCGGTGAGGGTGAAGATGGATGAGGAGATGAAGGCTTCCGCTGCGGTCAATGTCATTTCCGCCTTCGATGCCGCAAACCCGGGCCCGCTCTGGGGCTCTGAAGGGCTCGCTCCTTTTGCCATGACCATACGCGGGAGCCTTGAGGGAAGAAGCGGTTTCGACCGTCGCGGCAGACTGCATCTTGCCTGCTCGGGCATATCGTTGGATTCCCTCGACAGACCTTCGGCGGTGCTGCAACGCATTGCATCAAAGACTTTTATGGCGGAAACTGTGATGGACTTCACCCCTGCTGAAGGGCAGGAGGCCGGCCTTCTCTGCTGGTACGACGACGACCACTACGCCAAGTTGGTAAAGCGTCTGGACAGGTCCGGCCGTGCCGTTGTCGCCTTGATGCATCGCAGCACTCCTCCAAATGACAAGTTCGAGGGGTACAGGACCGAGCGTTCGGAATCGATGCTGCTTCAAGTCTCAAGTGTGGCTCTTGAAGGGAAGGCTGCAACGCTGCCTCTGGCACTTCGCATCGAGGCGCACACTCCGGAAGAGTATGTCTTCAGCTATGCTTTTGTCGATGGAGGAAAAACGGGTGAATTCATTCCCGTCGGCAGCCCCGTCGATGCCCGAACCCTCAGCACCCGCCACTGTGCGGGTCACCAGGGAACCATGGTGGGAGTATACGCTTATTGATCAATGATTTCCATGCACATCCGCCCGTTGTGATAGGGGCATTTCCAGAAGCCGGCGCGGTCGTCGCGGGTATTGGGAACGCCCTTTTCGTCGGCGCTCCAGTACCATTCTCCGTCGGGGGCGATCAGATGTGCCTTGATGTATTCCCAGCAATGGATCGCTCTCTCTATCCAGATGCTGTCCTGCGCTTTTGCCGGCAGCATCCGCGCCTGATTCAGGCATCCGACAACCGTCTCCGCCTGCACCCACCAGTGACGGTCGGTGTCGTAGACAAAGCCGGCCGGAGCTTTTGCCTGTGAGCATTCGTAGATCATCGAGCCGTCCGGCTGCAGGCCTTCGATGGCGGCAATCGCCATGCTGGAGCAGCACCTGCGGACCTCTGCGAGCAGCGCCTCGTCGCCGAGAAGTTCCGCAGTCTCGCAGAGCAGCCACGAACATTCGATGTCGTGCCCGTACGATACGGTATCCGACTGGGAATTCCAGTCCTCGTCGAAAAACAGGCCCGGATGCCCGTCGGGGCGGGTGATCCTGTCCAGGAAAATCCGGCAGAGTTCCACCAGA
>ONFK01000220.1 GCA_900317065.1 uncultured Bacteroidales bacterium | reverse complement strand
ATTTATTTTTATAGAATTCGGATGGAGTGATAAATAAATTGACTTTATCATACCAGCCTTTCTTTTGAATTTGTTTAGCTTCGTAAGTGGATAAATAACTCATCAAGGTTGAACCATGAATACATTTATTTTCCTTACAATGGTTATAATTTCCATCAAGACATTTTTCACAAATTCTTCCATACGGGAATAGAGGGTTATTACCTCATAATTAGACATTGAAGAGGAAGCCTTTGTATGATAAATAGTCCCGATAGTAATACCTTCCGGGTTGTAAAGAATAGCCGACAAGGCACTAATATGATCCTCGTGGGGATGCGAAATGAACCAGGCGTCCACATGGCCGCCGAAGCTGTTGATAAGTTCTTTAAGATGTGGAGCATCTCCGGCCCAGCCTCCGTCAACCATAATAACCTTGTTGTTGGTGGTGACAATCAAATAAGACATGTAGTGTTGGGTAGCGGAACTGCGTGTGCCATCAAGAGAATATTTAATATCTTTAATCAATACCGTATGATGCGGCGCCACCTGACAAAGGCGGAAGTGGCCGGTAGTCTCGGTCGAAGCAGCAGGAGTGTCGACGAAGGTCAGGCTTCCGCTTTCCGTTCCGTTGCCAGAGGGGGCTTTGATTACAGACCCTATAACCTGACCGAAACGGCCGTGCTGGTCTGCCCTGGCATCGTGCACGGTAATGGCGGCATTGTTGGTATTCGTTCCTTCGAGGGTGACTGACATGGTATATACGCCAGCATCGGCGGTAGTGCGGCCGACCAGACCTCCCACGCCGCCGTTGCCGAGAGTCATCCCGTTCAGACGGATATCCATTGTGCAGGCACCTCCGGTGGAGCAGTCGCGAAGCACGCTCACACGGGAAGCATCCCCTATGATACCACCCACACGGCCGGCAGTACGGTCTTTATTATAACCATCTCTGAAATCGAAGGGACACGAACCCTGCGCGTAGGTAATCTTGCCATTGAATGTGCAGCCTTCAAATATGGATTCCGGAGCACTGCCGCTACCGCCGTGGGCAAGAATTCCACCGACAGAATGTGCATAGTTGAGGGATTTGATTGTTCCTGTAACGGTGCAATTGTCGAACGTAACTCTGCCAGAGGCTCCGCTGACGGTGCCGGCAAGGCCACCGATCATTAGAGCATCGGTCATTCCCAAGGCGCCGGCCGTTATCTTTACTCTGCTGTTGACATTGGAGACCGTGACACCGGTGGATACAGTGGAGGCCAGTGCTCCTACAGCGCCATTCCCGGCGAAATCTATACTGCCTGCAAGGCCGAGGTCGTGCACATCTGCAGACAGAGTGCCTATCAGAGATGCAGTACCGGTATAAGTGATGGTATGTCCGTTGCCGTTCAGGGGAATATTAAGGGTGCTCAGGGCAAGACCCGCGTCCAAAGTTATATTATCCATGAGAAGGATTTCCCCATTCCACATCCATGGATCCAATATCCCCATGGCATCATACTCTGCCTTGAAATTCTCCCAGTCCAACGTCGAAGCTATTCCCTTGCTCATGGAAGTAAGGGATTTTTTTGTTATACCGTTGGAAAGATTTACCCACTCTCCCCTGTTCAGGGTAATGGCGTCGGATTTGGTTATATAGGCAGAAGTGCCGTCCTCGAAAAGGAATTCAAGGGTAAGACCGGAAGAAAAAATCGTCCCCAGTCCGAGGACATTGAAGCAGTAGGTCTTATTTGCTTCGAGAGTGCCGGTCAGAGCGACCGAAGTGTAATTGCAATCACCTGATTCATAAATACTTATACCCCCCCCCATCGCATTTATAGACAGGTTGAAGTCCCCTGCAAGGGTTTCTCCGCCATTGCCTCGCAGCACTATTTCGCGGACGTCTGTCATGTCTTTTCCGAGCGTGAGCTGTAGCACGGTTGTCAGATGGTGGAATTCTATTGAAGAACCTACCGACCATCCGTAGGCCAGAGGCCAGGCGCAACCTCCTTCGTTAGCAGGCTGCCGGTTGGGGAGCGTCCCGGAGACAGTCCTGTCGCCGAAGACATAGGCATCAGTCCAGGGCAGCATGGCCAGGTAGTTGTCTTTGTCTTTCGTCACGGTTCCCCTGAATACCGCGCTTGCAGAGCCGGGGCTTTCAAGAGTGAAGCGTGCGCCTTCTACGGAAATGTCGTCCCCGGCTTCCCAAAGGGCGCGTCGGCTGTCGTCTACAGCCACTTTCGTGGAAGGCATGCTCGCACGGAAAGTCTTTTCGAGAGAGCCCCTGTTGCCAGGGAACTCTTCCTCGGCGCTTTTGCCGCAGGCCGCCGTCAACAGCACGGCAGCCTGTAGCAAAAACAGATATTTGACAAAACGCTTCATGTCCTATTCAGTAATCAGCTCCCCTCCGGAGAAGTCCTCGGTGGAGCCGTTCTCATCCTGGGATACCCTTGGAGCAATGCGCACGGTAAGAGGAACGACGGCGGCGCGTGAGAGCACGACAGGATCTTCCACTACGATTCCATACTGGTCCTTGTCGGTAACCACGGTGATAATGCCGGTGTAGGACCCCGGAGCGACCACCATAGGAATCGCAACGGCTGCATCAGCATCTGTTCCGACTGTTACACTCGTAGATACTTTGACAGTCTTGGCATCATATCCGCCAAGGGCCAAGGTAGCGGGCTGGTTTGCATCTATTCCCTTGATGTTGAAGGAAAAGGCACCTGCAAGAGGAGTTTCGGACGTGAAGGAAACCGAGTTGATCTTCTCGCCGGTGTCCTTTATGGAATACACCTTGAGAGATATTGTAGATGCAAGATCCAGCATCTGGATGGTGATGGTGGAATCCGGCTTGGGATTGTCGAGTACAAGGGGCACCGAGGCGCGCGGCATGGCCGGCACTCCCGCGGTCTGCTCTTCCGGGATGCTCATCTTGATTGCCTTATGATCCTTGCTGTCCGCATTATACGGAGCATAGGCATAGATCTTTCCGCCTGTGGTAAGGGGATAGTCTGTCTTGATTTCGAAGCTTGCGCCGGTGGCAGCGTCCAGATGGAACTCGCCATTGGTGATTCCGCCGTCGAAGTCGCGTACGAAAACTCCCAGAGCCTGGGCGGCATCAGCGTTTTTCACGCTGAAGTGCCACCGGTACTCGGAAGGGGTTTCGCCTCCGTCGTGGCCTCCAGGATTGTCCGCAGGGGTTTCCTCACACCCGCAAGCCATTGCCACAAGGGCCAGGGCCCAAAATATATGTAGGAATGTCTTTTTCATAGCAACTAGTATTCAATGGGTTCAAGAAGATCTTTGTACCAGCTCAACTTGACGGAGCCTCCGGCTGTAACGTTGTTGAGTGTGAGATATGCTTCGTACTTGTT
>ONFK01000221.1 GCA_900317065.1 uncultured Bacteroidales bacterium | reverse complement strand
AATTATTTTCTGCCGATTGTGAATTCAAAATGATAATTTTGATTGCTGAAAAGCGTGCGGCTTGCTTCCGGCTTTGCTCCCCAGCTGTCGTAACCGCCTACGCCGGTCATTGCTCCGTCGATGCAGAGTTCCACATAATCACGCACCGGAATGTCGTTTACATGGCCCCAGATGCGGCTGCCGTCTTCGTTTCGGGGGTCCAGATCTTCGATCGAGGCGCGGAGTGCGTTGAATTCGAAGGTCCTGTCGCCGGCAAGCACGCGGGCTTTGCCGATCTCAAGCCAGTCGCAGTCGGTATGATGTCCGCTTTCCTGAGGGCGGACATAAGGATACAGCGACGCTTCGGCGCTCCCCTCGTATAGACCAAGGAAGGAAGCGGTATTGCGGTCGATGTAGTTCTCCACAGGCCCGCGGCCGAAGTAGCGGAACTTGTCGGCGGAAGCTTTCATGCGAGTGCGGAAACCGATGCGGGGCACTTCCTGGGCTTCTTCTGTGGAACCGTGAAAATCGCTTGTGATGCGCAGGTCGCCGGCATAGCTGAGGCGGTAGGCCACGGTGATGTCGCAACCCTTGGGAAGGCTGTATTCTATGTAGATGCAGGCCGCATTCTCTTCCTGTTCAATGTCGACATTGCGGACTACGGGATCATTCTTCCATTCGGCTCCGCGTACGGGATACTTGTTGCCCCAGTCGTTGTCGATGGGGGCACGCCAGAAGTTGAGCTTCAGTCCGAAGTCCTTGTCGAACATGCTCCTGCCACGGCTCTTGAAGGAAATCACCTGACCCTTGGCAACATCCATGACCAGTTTGGAACGTTTGCCCTTGAGAGTGACGATCTCTCCGTTTGCGCCGGTCACCTTGCACTTGACCTCGCCTGCGAGCTGCTTTGCCGAAGGCGCATCCGCACGCACCAGAACCACCTGGTCCGAAGCCAGCAGGCAGCCCTCGTCCAGATTGGGCTGGGCACCGGCATTACTTGCATGGAAGTTGATGTACCAGGTATGGTCCATCGCCATCGAAGGAAGGTCGATTCTGAAGGTCTCCGACTCCTGGGGCGCAGTGCTGAAGTGAAGGTCGCCTTCGGAGACCACTTCGCCGTCGCAGAAGAGCTTCCAGCCGAAATCATAAATGTCCAGCGAACGGAAGTAGTTGCGGTTCAGTACCTTGAACTCTCCGGGCACTGCCCCGGCGCTGATCTCCACGTTCTGATACCAGTGCTTGATCTCCTCTGCCGCGGGATGCGGGTCGAGGTCGGGATTGACTACGCCGTTGCAGTTGAAATTGCGGTCTGCGAACCACTTGGCGGGATCCTTCTCAATGTTGCCGTAGTCGCCGCCGTAGGTCCAGTACTTGCGGCCCTGTGCATCCTTGACGGCCAGTCCCTGGTCCACCCAGTCCCAGATGAAGCCGCCCTGCATGCGCGGATGACTGTACATCACCTGCCATATAAGGTCGAATGAACCGTTGGAATTGCCCATTGCATGCGAGTATTCGCAGCTTACATAAGGTTTGAGACAGGGATTGTCGTCCCTCTCGAACAGCAGGTTGGTGATTTTCGGATACATGGGGCAGTGGATGTCTGTGCCTTCCATTCCCTCGGTACGCTCGTACAGCACGGGACGGTTCATTTTCCCTTCCTCAAGGCCTTTCAGGAGTTTGTAAGTGCCGAGGAAGTTCACGCCCATACCGGCCTCGTTGCCCAGCGAAAGCAGGGTGACGCAGGGGTAGTTGCGCGTGCGCATATACATGTTGAGAGTGCGGTCCTCATGCTTTCCGTACCATTCGGCATGCTTCGCGAGCGACTTCTCGCCGTAGCCCATTCCGTGGCTTTCGATGTTGGTCTCATCGTACACATAGAAACCCAGACTGTCGCAGAGTTCGTAGAACGCGCGCGGCTGAGGATAGTGGCAGGTGCGGATGGCGTTCACGTTGTGCTCCTTCATCACCAGAAGGCTTCTGCGGATGTAGTCGCGGTCGGTGTAGTGGCCCGTGAACTCATTGTGTTCGTGCATGTTGACGCCCTTGAACTTGATGGGCTGGCCATTGAAGTAGAAGATGTCTCCCTTGATTTCCGTGCGGCGGAACCCCACGTCGAAGCGGGTGTACTCCCCTTCCTTCTCGAGTACGAGGGTGTAGAGTTCGGGGGTCTCGGCACTCCACTTGCGGACCGAAGGAATCACACTCTTGAAAGGCACCGTGCCCTCGGCCACCTTGCTTCCGTCCTTGTCGAGGAGGCAGAAATTCGTTCCCTCGCTGGCATAGAGGCGGAAATCACCGTTTGCATAAGAGTCGTCAAGCGTGGAGACCACCTCGAAATCGAAGTCCTGCCTGATCTTCTCGGAAGAGAGATAAACGTCGCGCTCGATTCCGCTGATGCGCCAGAAATCCTGGCACTCCAGCCATGAGCCCGTGCTCCAGCGAGTCATGCGCAGAACAAGTTCATTCTCCCCTTCCTTGAGGAAAGGGGTGATGTCAATGCGGGCAAGGTCCTTGGAATCCTCGCTGTAGGCGATCTGTTTCCCGTTCAGGATGGTGTACACGCCTGATTTCACGCCGCAGAGGTTAAGATACACCTCGCGCCCCGACCATTCGGCGGGCACGGTGAAGTTCCTGCGGTAGATACCCACGGGGATGTCGTCCGGAAGAGTCGGGGGCTGAGGATCCACGGGCGCGAACTCATAGGGGATGTTCACGTAGATGGGAATTCCCCATCCCTGCACTTCCCAGTTGCCGGGAACCTTGATCTTGTTCCACACCTGCCCTTCGAGGCTGGCGGGAACCTGCTTTTCGGAATCGAAGTAGAGGAAGTCCCATTCTCCGTTCAGACTGCGGTAGAATGGGCTCTGCTCGATGTTATTCTTGATTGCAGCTTCGCTCGTGGGGAAGAAGACCACTTCTGTGCGTTTCTGCTGTGCGTTTACGGATGTCGCGTTGATGTCGCGATGCAGCGGAAGGATGTCCGCGGTGCCGGGCGAGACTGCCGTGGCAAGAGAAATCAGAATGGTTAGTAGTTTCATATCATTGTTTGTTCTTCGTGTCGATTATGATTGTAACGGGACCGTCGTTCAAGAGGGCGACCTTCATGTCTGCGCCGAAGCTGCCTGTGCCGACCGTCCTGCCCGTCGCCATGGAAAGTTCGGCGCAGAATCGCTCATAAAGAGGAATGGCCAGTTCGTGGCCGGCTGCGCCTATGTATGAAGGCCGGTTCCCTTTCTTGGTGGATGCCATCAGGGTGAACTGACTCACTACCAGACACTCCCCTTCCACATCCATGACGCTGCGGTTC
>ONFK01000223.1 GCA_900317065.1 uncultured Bacteroidales bacterium | reverse complement strand
CTTGTCGTAGGTGAAAGTCCCGTCGGGGTTGTTGCGACGCTTGCTTTCTGTAATGGTCAGGTAAAAGTCGTTCTGGCCTCTGGTGGACTTCACGTCGAAGAAGTATGTACGTTTACCGGCTCTTACAGGCTTGGAGTAAACATCTTCCGCATTTCGATCCTGGTAACCAAACTGATCTCTGTCCTCTCTGTACATAATCTGATTATTTAAATTTGTTTCTGCAAAATTAGAATTTTTTAAGGATTAGATGCTATATTTGCACATTATTTTTGTTTGAAAAAGATGCTTAACCGCAGAATCCTACGTATAAAGGCCTTCAAGGCCATATACAGTTTCACGGAAAACCAGTCTGCGACACTCAAGGAACTTGAGGCCCAGCTGGACCGATCCCTCGAATCCACGAGGGACCTCTACCTCTTTCTACTTTGCAGCATAGGTCCCGTCACAAGGGAGTCCAGGGCGCGTCTGGAGGCCGCCAGGGCCAAGTTCAATCCCACCGAGGAGGAACTTCACCCGAACTTCAAGTTCGCCGACAATCTCATCGCCCCCAAGATGGAAGAGGATCCCGATTTCCAGAAACTGATCCAGAAAAAGAAATTCGACTGGGAGCAGTACGACGTGCTGGTGCGCCACCTCTACGATTCCATACGCTCCAAGGACTATTATAAGGAATACCTCGAGTCCGGCCCCAACAGCCTCAAGGAAGACGCAAAGCTCTGGGAGCGAATCTTCGAGGAGGAATACGAGGACAGCGAAGATCTCGAGGACATTCTCGAGGACCTTTCCATCTGGTGGAACGACGACCTCGCCTATGCCCTGACCTGGTGCTGCCGCACCATGGAAAGCCTTGGCAAGGGCAGGCCCTGGAATCTGCCGCCGCTCTTCATGAGCGACATGGATGCAAGCGGCTCCAAGGAGAGCGACAAGGCCTTCGTGGTGAAGCTCCTGCGCAGCGCATACACGGGCTACGACCGCTATATCAAGCAGATATCGGAGGTGACTCCCAAATGGGACCGCAGCCGCATCTGCAGTACCGACCTCGCACTTATAGTCTGCGGCCTGGCGGAGGCGGAAGCCTTCGACAACATCGCACCCAAGGTGACCATCAACGAGTACGTGGAGATCTCGAAGTACTACAGCACTCCGGAAAGCCGCGCGTTCGTAAACGGAATACTAGACAAACTAATTAAAAAATAAAGGATTATGACTCTTATTACCCTCCTTCAGGCCGCTCAGCAGCCCGCAGCGGGCGGCGGCGCAAGTTTCTGGATCATGATACTCCTGCTCTTCGGAGTCATGTGGTTCTTCATGATCCGCCCTCAGCGCAAGCAGCAGAAAGAACTCGAGAAGTTCCGCAACGAGCTCAAGAAAGGCGACAAGGTGGTTACCGCAGGCGGTATCTACGGCACCGTGGCCGAGATTCAGGAACGCAGCGTGCTCATCAAGGTGGACGGCGAAGTGAAGCTCCGCGTCGACAAGAACAGCATCGTCCGCGACTACACCACCGACGCTCAGGCCTCGAACGACCAGGCGCAGCAGAAATAGCGCAGCGTGAAAAACTGGCAGTACTTCGCGGGATGCCTCGCGCTGTCGGCCGGTATCTGGCTGATACACAATCTGTCGCATATGCAGACGGATGTGGTCACCGTGCAGGTCGTAGCGGAAAGCAACATCGCCGGGAGGGCTGCCGCCTCGAGCAACGCAGTGTCGCTCACGGCGCGCTGCAAGGCCTCCGGATTCCGTCTCCTGTATTTAGAGAGGAAGAAGGATGCGGTCCGGGTGCGCTTCGACGCCGATGACTTCGAACAGGAGGAGGGCGACTATTTCAGCATAGGTTCCGCCCAGCTCTACCGCTATGTGAACGACATCTTCGGAGCCGGTACGAGCGTGGAATCCTTCCTCTTCGACAAGCTGCGATTCCGCTTCATCCGCGAACTCAACAAGAAATTGCCCGTTCGGGTGAACAGCCTGATGAGTTTCCGGCCCCAGTATATGCAGAATGGGGATTTCGTCGTGACGCCTGATTCAGTGCTGGTCTACGGACCGGCGGACCTGCTGGCAGGGCTCGAATCGGTGGGCACGCGTACGATAGAACGCAGCGACATCCGCAGCAGCCAGCACGGGGAGGTCGCGTTGGAAGTGCCTGAAGGACTGAGACTTTCGGACGAGGCGGTGTCCTGGTCGCTGGAAGTCAGCCGCTTCGTGGAGATAGAAGGCGAACTGCCGGTAGTGGCGCGCGGAGTGCCTCCGGGCAGGGAATTCAGCATCTATCCGAACAGGGTGAAGGCGAGCTTCCGCTGCGTGTTTCCGGTGGTGGCGGATCCCCTCGGATCGGCGGTCTGCTATGTGGATTACCGTGAATTCGCCGGCTCGCTCACCGGCCGCTGCGTAGTGCACTGCGACACTCCCGGGGGAGTGATCAGCTGCAGCATGCAGCCGGCGGTCGCAGAATGCGTGGAGAAGCTATGAAAACGATACTCGTCACCGGCGGAATCGCTTCCGGAAAGTCGGAAGTATGCAGGCATCTGGCCTCGAAAGGCCTGCCCGTATACGACAGCGACTCCCGCACCAAGGCCCTGTACGACAGCGTCCCGGGGCTAAAAAGCAGGGTGGAAGAAGCCATAGGCGTGCCGTTTTCGCAGATTGCGGTCATTTTTGAAGATGCCGCCAAAAGGGCGGCCCTTGAAGCGGTGGTCTACCCGGAGGTGCTGAAGGACTTTCTGGCGTGGAAGGCCGCGCAGGCAGGGGCTGCGGTGTTTTTCGAATCGGCCATAGCGCTGGAAAAACCCATCTTCGACGGCCTCTGGGACGAAGTCTGGCTGGTGCGCGCCCCACTGGATAAGAGGCTTGCCCGGAACCCCAAGGCAGCCGGCAGGCTGGCCGCCCAGAAAGAAGCCGACGAGACGCAGGCGGATGTAATTATAGAAAACGATTCCTCGATTGAGGAACTGCATATAAAAGTAGATAAAATACTCAACGATATGAAAACAGATCTCAGCAAAATCCTGTCCGTCAGCGGAAAGCACGGACTTTATAAATTCCTTGCGCTCTCGCGCTCCAATTCTGCCATCGCAGAGGCCCTGAGCGACGGTCACCGTACGGTCTTCGATGCGCACAGCCGCATTACAACTCTCTCGGACATAGCCATTTACACCGAGAACGAAGAACTCAAGCTCAAGGAC
>ONFK01000224.1 GCA_900317065.1 uncultured Bacteroidales bacterium | reverse complement strand
CACCGAGCAGAACGGCATGGTGAACTCCACTTCCAAGATCGTCCGCGGCAAGGTGGAGAAATTCTATGCCGACCGCATCGAATATGCCTACACTCCCGAAGGAAAACAATTGCTCAACCCCAAGAACATAGAATCTGTTTAAAACAAATAATACTATGGCTAATGCAGTAAAGAAACAGAACTACACCCCGGCCATCGTGGTGATGTTCGCTTTGTTCTTCATGATTGCATTCGTGACGAACCTTGCAGGTTCGATGGGTGTGATCGTTACCAACCAGTTCGGCGCTTCCAAGGCCCTTTCGCAGCTCGGAACCCTCGCCAACTTCATCGCCTACGCATGCATGGGCATCCCCGCAGGCATCATCCTCAAGCGCAAGGGTTATAAATTCACCGCACTCGCAGCCGTCACCGTGGGCTTCATCGGTGTAGGCATCCAGTTCCTTTCCGGATATGTGGAGAGTTTCGCAGTCTATGTGCTCGGCGCATTCGTGGCCGGCTTCTCGATGTGCATGCTCAACATCGTGGTGAACCCTATGCTCAACACCCTCGGCGGAGGCGGCAACAAGGGTAACCAGCTCATCCAGTGGGGCGGCACCTGCAACTCCACCGGCGGCACCATCGCTCCTATCTTCGTAGGCTGGCTGGTAGGCGGCAGCATCGCAGACGCAACCGTGTCCAAGGCTGCTCCCGTGATGATCATCGCCATGGCAATCTTCGCCATCGCTTTCATCGTGATCTCCCTTACCCAGATCCCCGAGCCTCACATGGAGACCCCCGAAGAGAAGGCCGCACGCCTCGCAGGCAATGTTCAGAAGGATTCTCACAGTGCACTTTCTTTCCGTCACTTCGTGCTCGGTGCTATCGCCATCTTCTTCTATGTAGGAATTGAGGTCGGCATCCCCAACACCGCCAACGTATACTATTCCGGGCTTGACTGGGTAGGCCCTGCAATCGCCGGCACCATGATCGGCGGCTACTGGCTCAGCATGCTCATCGGCCGTCTGATCGGTGCATCCCTCGGATCCAAGATCAGCAGCAAGACCATGCTCGGCGTAATGAGCGCCGTGGCAATCGTGCTCGTTATCTGCGCCATCTTCACTCCCGAAACCGTGCATATCAAGATAGGAGCCAACACCATCCCTCTGTCGCTCGGATTCCTCGTGCTCTGCGGACTCTGCACCTCCATCATGTGGGGCGCAATCTTCAACCTCGCAGTCGAGGGCCTCGGCAAATACACCGCAGCCGCTTCGGGCATCTTCATGACTCTGGTTTGCGGCGGCGGCATCATCCCGTTCTTCCAGAACCTCCTTGCCGACCATGTGGGATCGCTTCAGAGCTACTGGCTCATCATCGCCTGCCTCGCATTCCTCGTATACTATGCATTCGCAGGCTGCAAGAACGTCAATACCGATATCAAAGTAGACTAAGATATGGATAAAGATTTCGTAGTAGGTATAGACATAGGCGGCCAGAGCTGCAAGCTCGGCGTCGTTGACGCACGTGGCGAAGTGCTCGCACAGAGCGTCATCAAGACCAATGACAATCCCGATGCGGACGTAATCATCAAGGAACTTGCCGAAGCCGTGATCAAACTCGTGGCGCAGGCCGGCAAGCACGGCCAGATCCGCGGCAAACTATTATACTGGAAGCATTGCCTTCGCACCCAATCTTCCCTGGGCCGCCCACGGAGAGGTCAAGTTCGCACAGAAACTCTCCGAGGCCTGCGGAGGCATTCCCGTATCGCTTACCAACGACGCCAATGCGGCGGCTGTCGGCGAGATGACATACGGAGTCGCCAAGGGCATGAAGAACTTTATCATGATCACCCTCGGCACCGGCGTAGGTTCCGGCATCGTTGTGAACGGTGAAGTTCTTTACGGCTCCGACGGATTCGCCGGAGAACTCGGCCACACGATAGCCGTCCGTCACAACGGAAGGCTCTGCGGCTGCGGCCGCAACGGCTGTCTCGAGGCGTACTGCTCCGCAATCGGAGTTGCCCGTACAGCCCGCGAGTGGCTGGACATGAGCGAGGAACCTTCTCTGCTCCGTGAAGTCCAGAACATCACTTCCAAGGATGTGTACGAAGCTGCAAAGGAAGGCGACGCCGTCGCTCTGCGCGTTTTCAACTATACCGGACGCATTCTTGGCGAGAAACTTGCAGACTTCATCCAGTTCTCCGCTCCCGAGGCGATAGTCCTCTTCGGCGGACTGGCACGTGCAAAGGAATTCATTTACGAGCCCACCTACAAGAGCATGAACGACAATGTCCTGCCTCTCTGGAAGGGTAAGGTGAAACTCCTTTTCTCTCAGCTCAAGGAAAGCGACGCCGCCATACTCGGCGCATCTGCCCTTGCCTGGGAACTTTAGAAACAACTTTTAAAACTTATAAACGCAATGAAAAAGAATTTTTTGTTCGCAATCCTCGCAGCAGGACTTGCAGTCGTTGCCTGCTCACCCAAGGCTGAGAAGGCAGCAGAAGTAGAAGACGGCGAGGAAGCCGTCGAAACAGTGGAAGAAGTGGTCAAGACCGCAAAGGACTACACTCCCAGCAAGAAGCAGATCGACTCTGTATCATACCTCGTAGGTATCAACTTCGGTTCCTTCATCAAGGGATACGACTTCGGCGACCTGAACTATGCCCAGATCAAGAAGGGTATGACCGATTTCATCAAGGCAAAAGGCAATATGCGCGACCCTGAATTCGGCGAGCAGTTCAAGATCAATCCCGACGAGATGAACCGTCTCTTCGGCGAATTCCTCGAGAACAGGCGTTCCCTCAAGCTCCTTACCAACAAGGAAG
The DNA here is from genome assembly GCA_900317065.1 of uncultured Bacteroidales bacterium. Taxonomy (GTDB): domain Bacteria; phylum Bacteroidota; class Bacteroidia; order Bacteroidales; family UBA932; genus Cryptobacteroides. The sequence continues at coordinate 3,386 of ONFK01000224.1, read as the reverse complement.
CAGAGGAGAAGTTCCTTGCCAAGAACAAGACCAAGGAAGGTGTCGTAGAACTTGAGAGCGGCCTCCAGTACAAGATCATCAAGGAAGGTGGCAAGAAGCCTACATCCGACAAGGACACCGTCTGGGTACGCTATCAGGGCAAGACCCTCGACGGCAATGTATTCGACGAGGTCACTCCCGACCGTGATTCCGTACGCTTCACCCTCAACCCTCAACCGCGTAGTTGCAGGTTGGACCGAAGGCATCCAGCAGGTGGGCGAAGGCGGAACCATCGAACTCTATGTTCCCGCCAAACTCGGATACGGTGAGCGCGGCAACCAGGGCATCGAACCCAACGCCACCCTCATCTTCACAGTAGACCTTTGCAAGGTGGCTCCTTTCGTAGAGAAGGAAGCTGAATAATCTTCCTGTCGGTTTCAAATCGGATTCCATGTGCAAAACAAGCGTTTTTTGCACATGGAATCTTGTTTCTAAAAAGCCTTGAAGTCATGAATAAGATATGCAATCGTTTAGCGGGAACGGCCCTTGTCGTCATCTTGTCGTTGCAAGGCGCTCCCGGCATTTTCGCCCAGAACAGGAAAGCGCTTCCTGAAGACAACGGCATGGCTCTCGTCAATCCTGGAATGGGCTGGATGGTGTTTTACTATTCCAATGTCCTGGAAAACTACGGCTCAAAACTGGAGCCTTCCGATATAGTGGAGGATTTCCCCGGGATGAGCACCGTGTTCCTGCGTCTTCCCTGGAGTTTCGTTGAGCCGGAAAAGGACAAATTCAACTGGGAGATTATTGACACTCCGGCACAGCGCTGGCTCGAGAAGGGCCGGCAGGTGGCGTTTTGCATTACCGCCACCGAAAACTGGACGCGCCAGGGCACGCCGCAGTGGGTGTTCGACGAGGGGGCGAAGTATTATGAAGTAGGAGGCTTTCTGGAGCCGGATTACGACGATCCGGTTTTTCTCGCCGCAGTGGAACACATGGTGGCAAAGATGGCCGAGCGCTATGACGGCGATCCGGCGGTTGCCTTTTTTGCTATAGGCGCCTATGGGATGTGGGGAGAAGGGCACACGGTGCGCACGACCCCGACCCATGGCCATAGCTGGGGATTCGAGAGCCAGAAACGCATCATCGACATCTATACCCGCCATTTCAGGAAGACACAGCTTTGTATTTCGGACGATTATGCGGGGCACGATGACCGGCGGGCGCGTTTTCCCATCATCGACTACGCCAAGTCCAAGGGTGTGACGATCAAGGACGACAGCATCCTGGTGATGAATCCTCCTGATTCGTGGTATCACAGCGGAATGGCCCAGATCTTCTGGCCCGAAATGCCGGTAATCCTCGAGCACGAGCATTACGGCATCAGCGTCAAGTTCGATGCGTGGGACGCCGACCTCCTTCTCAAGGCCGTGGAGGATTATCATGCATCCCTGCTCTCGATCCACTGGTGGCCGCGCGAGTTCCTGCAGGCCAACAAGGATGCAATCGGGCGAATCAACCGGCGGATTGGATACCGGATCAATATGACGGAGGCTGAATGGCCGGCTGAGATACATCTCAACGAGCCGTTTCATATCAAGAGCGCCTGGAAAAACCAGGGGGTTGCGCCCTGCTATTGCGGCGGCTATCCCTGCTTTACCCTAAAAGACCGGAAGGGCGGCATCCTGGCCGTGCTTGTCGACACGGAATTCAACATCAAGGACCTTGGTGTCGATGCTCCTGGCGAGGGAGTTCCTTTCCGGAGGGATGTCAAGTTCACGATCGCCAGGGTCTTTACAGATTCGTTCGGCTCCTTCTCCCGCGCCTGCCCTTCCGGCAAAGCCGGAATCTACTTCTCGGTAGGAACCGCGTATGGCTCTCCCACCATCTCCCTCCCTTACAAGGGGGACGACGGCCACAAGCGCTACTACCTTGGCGAGGTTACCTTGAAATAAAGGCCACAACCATAATCAATCTTCCAAGATTGTTTTTTGAGAAAAATTTCAATCTTCCAAGATTGTTTTATATCTTTGCGATGGTTAAACGCATAAAGACATGGAACTAAATCCGGACATACTCTACAGAAACTCACACAGACTTGTGGCACAGGTGAGCCTTGACTTCAAACGTGAGATATATGACCACATCAATTGGAAGCCTAGAATTATTGGAATCAAGGGACCGAAGGGTGTAGGTAAATCCACTCTCCTCAAACAGCATATCCGGGAGACATTCGCAGATGACAGCAAAATCCTTTACGCTTCGCTGGACCATATCTGGTTCAACGGGAACAGTCTGGACGATTTGATTGAGTACCACTATATCCATGGAGGAACTCATCTGTTTTTGGACGAAGTGCACAAGTACGAGAACTGGCAGTGGGGAATCAAGAATATCTACGATAATTATCCCACGATGAATGTCGTATTCACGGGAAGCTCCATGCTTCAGATTGGCGAGGGCAACGTGGATCTCTCCAGAAGAACTTCCATGAACACGGTCCACGGAATGTCGTTCCGGGAGTATCTTGCCTTTGAAGGCCTCCTATCCTGGGAAAAGGTCAGTTTGGAGGATATCCTTACCAGGCATGTTGAAATCGCTACAGAAATCACCAACAAAATCCATGTTCTGAATTACTTCACGGATTATCTCAAGCATGGATATTACCCCTTCTACAAGGAAGATACGGAAGGATTTAACGACCGCTTGGCAGAGGTATGCCGCCAGGTGATTGAGCAGGATATCCCGGCTGTTACGGAGGTGGAGTATGCTACTATCCAGAAACTGAAGAAGCTGCTCTATATCATAGCAGCCCAGGTTCCGTTTGTCCCCAATATGGAAGAGATTTATAATCAGTTGGAGACCAACCGGGAGCAGGGGCTTAAGTTGATGGACCTGCTTGAACGGGCAGCCCTTATCGGTCAGCTCAAGACTAAACCAAAATCCGTGAAGAAACTGTCTTCACCGGACAAACTCTATCTGGATAATCCCAATTTGATGTATGCCTTGTCCGGTAACCCGGGAATAGGAACCATAAGAGAGTCATTCTTCTATAATCAGTTGAGCAGAGTATGCAAGGTATATTACCCTGCAAAAGGGGATTTCCTTGTGGACGAGAAATATCTCTTCGAGGTGGGTGGTCCTGGAAAGAGTTTTGAACAGATCAAGGATATTGAAAACAGTTTCCTGGCGATAGATGGAGTAGAGTTTGGGCGCGGGAATAAGATTCCCCTCTGGTTGTTTGGGTTCTTGTATTAATTGTTTTTGTACAGATGAAACCGCATAGACTGATAACCATAGCGGCAGCGCTAATGCTGAGCATGGGTACTATCAATCCTACTATGACAGAGGATATGTTCCTTTTGACAGCGCTAACCGCTGGGTGCCTTACAGATGTGTGGATTGCA
>ONFK01000253.1 GCA_900317065.1 uncultured Bacteroidales bacterium | reverse complement strand
GGGCTAGATCGTACAGGAGACTCCGGTCTTTGTCCAGAAGCCACTCGCCCAGCAGGGGATAGCAGCTGAGGTCCACCAGGTCCCAGTTGTTGATGCGCTTGGTGTGGGAGAGGTAGAAGTCGATGCATCTTTGTCTGAGAGGCAATTCCCTGGCATGGGTGAAAATATCCACCAGCGCAAGCAGGGCTGCCAGCCGCACTTCGTGATATTCACTGCTGATGCAGCGCTCAAGTTCGGGGAAAGACTCGGAACCTGAGCTTCCTTTGCGACCGGCTCCGGCCGGTCCGCGCCGGTATTCTTTCACTATCGCCCGTGTCACGGGCACCTTGATTCCCAGGAACTTGTCGCCCTCTCCGTACTGGCCCGGGCCGGTCTTGAAAAAACGGCTGAGGCCGGGGACCTGCGACGGATCCGCCGCCGCCAGCATGGCTTCGTAAAGGGATGGGGGATTAATCTTGGGCATGGCTGTGTCGTTTTGCCCAAAGATAAGCATTTCTATCGATTAATTGCGTATCTTCGCAGTGCGAAACAAGAGCCTGCAAGAAAATGAAACGAATCGAAGTTGTAGCGGCGGTGATACGCCGGGACGGATGCGTCTTTGCGACGCAGCGGGGCTATGGCGACTTCAAGGACTGGTGGGAATTCCCGGGCGGTAAGATGGAGGCGGGGGAAAGTCCGGAGGAGGCGCTCAGACGCGAAATACACGAAGAACTTTCAGCCGAAATCTCCATAGAACGCCTGCTGGACACAGTAGAATGGGATTATCCTGAGTTCCATCTCACAATGCACTGCTTCCTCTGCACCCTGGAAGGCGGGAAACTGCAACTTCTCGAGCATGAGGCGGCGCGATGGCTTTCCTACGAGGAACTGCACGACATGCGCTGGCTGCCGGCCGACAACGGCCTGCTCCCTCTGATTGCCGCGGACCTTCTTGAAGTCAACCCGGAACTTGCCGTATTCGTCGAAACCGAAATCATCCCGAGATACGCATCCTTCGACAAGGCTCACCGGGAGGATCATGCGCGTGCGGTGGTCCGCAGGGCCCTGGCGCTGGCAGGGCATTATCCCGAAGTGTCTAGGAATATGGTTTACGCTGCGGCGGCATGCCATGATCTCGGACTTGCGGCAGACCGCGCGACCCACCATCTGCACAGCGGAAGCATTATCCGGAACATGGAGCAGCTCGGGCGCTGGTTCTCCCAGGAAGAGATCGAAACCATAGCGCAGGCGGCGGAGGACCACCGTGCTTCTTCCGACCATGAGCCTCGCAGCATCTATGGCAGGCTTGTGGCCGAGGCGGACAGGTTGATCGAGCCGGAACTGATTATCCGGCGCACCGTCCAGTTCGGCTTGTCGCATTATCCGGAACTCCGGAAGGAAGAGCATTGGAAACGGACATTGGATCATCTTCACGAAAAATATCATTACGGCGGTTATCTCAAACTGTGGATTCCAGAGTCGCCCAATGCGGATAAGCTGGAGGAACTGCGGCGGATCATCTCCGACGAACCCCTTCTCCGCTCCTATTTCGAAGACGCTTACGAGTCGTCCCGACTTGTCGATGATTAAAAGATTTCCTATCTTTGCAAGGCAATAACCATCGAATCCATTTATGGACCCTATAAGAAAACTTTCGAATTGGTTCTTCAGCAAGAAGGTTCTGCCGTACTGGGTGATCCTGCTCGCAGATGCAGCCATTGTTTTTGCTTCGGCAGTATTCACATTCTGGATATCCAACAACACGCAGATTACATATGAGAGACACATCGAGGTCTTTTCGACAGCGGCGTTCTATGCCCTGATCAGCTGGGTTGGAGCCAAGATCTTCCGCACATATTCGGGCGTTCTCCGTTATTCCAGCTTTGTCGACCTGCTTAAGCTTACTTACGCCAATCTCGTATCTCTCGGGCTTGCCATCGGATTATCTCTCTTCTTCAAGTGGCAGGGCGTGGAATTCCTTTCGGCCCTTTCGGTGATGAACACCCTGGCGACATTCCTGATTGCGACTCTGCTTATGTGGGCGCTTCGAATCTTCGCCAAGAATCTCTTCGATGCCACCAACGCCGACAAGCAGGCGATGCCGGTGCTTATCTACGGAGCCATTACCGGAGGCGTGGGGCTCGCCAAGAACATCCGTTCGCAGACCCCGGCCAGGTTCGAGCTCCGAGGATTCATCTCGCACGAGCATCGCATCAAGGACATGCAACTCCTTGGCGTCAAAGTATATACGCTTGACGACGACATTGCCGCCATCATCAGGAAGGAAGGCATACAGGCAGTGCTGGTGAGCCCTCTGCGCACCAACGAGTTCCGTTCGAACCAGAAGATCCAGGATGTCATCATCGGCGCCGGCTGCAAGATTTTCATGGCTTACAGCGCCAAGGAGGCTAGCGTCAAGGACGGCGTGCTCCAGGAGGACGACATCACCGACATGAGCATCAAGGAAGTGAGCGTCGAGGACCTTCTTCCCCGTCAGGAGATACGCGTGGACATGAAGTCGGTAGGAGAGCAGCTTGCAGGCAAGCGCGTGCTGATCACCGGTTCTGCTGGCTCCATCGGTATGGAGATAGTGCGCCAGGTGGCGAGGTTCAAGCCGGAGAAGATGACGCTTATCGACCAGGCGGAAACTCCTCAGCATGACGTTCGCCTTATGATGGCGAAGGATTTTCCGGATGTGCCCTGCGAGG
>ONFK01000225.1 GCA_900317065.1 uncultured Bacteroidales bacterium | reverse complement strand
TTATCTTTGAATTGCCCAAATTTTTGAAAAATATTCAAAACGAAACAAAACGAAACATTTTTACCTGCAAACAACTTGCAGAACGAAAATATTATGTGTATATTTGTGCGAGATAATAACCAATATCGAATGAAGCACTTCCTTATTTGCTCAAGTATAGTCCTTGCGGCGGTATCATGCTCGGGGGGCGTTACTATGAGTTATTCGTCCGCCGACATTTCGACGACGGAAGATGAACACACAATGCTCGCAGGCTTCGCAGCCAGAAACGACCTGCACGACGGAATCCATCAGCACATTTATACTCATTGCCTTGTGCTCGGCGACGGCGTGCAGAAGGTCTGCATCATCTCCAATGACCTTATGGAAATCTCTCCCGCACTCTCCGATACTATCCGTACCATGATCGCGGAGAAGTCCGGGCTCGCCAAGGACAATATCCTGATGCACAATATCCACACTCATTCAGCGCCTCGTTCCGGCGGCTGGTGCAATGCGCCCGGCGGCCCCAACCGTGCGTGGAAAGACAGGATGGTGGAAACCGTTACGGCGAATGCGGTCAAGGCCATCACGGCGGAAGGAAAGCCCTTCACCCTCGAAACAGGGAAGGGGAAGACCGCCATCAACGGCAACCGCTGCGAAAAGGGAGGCCCCGTGGACCACGATGTCTACGTCGCACGTTTCCTTCAAAAGGGGAAGCCGGTGGTCTCGATAGTGAACCTCGCCTGCCATCCGGTATGCATGGGTCCTTCAAGTTATCTTCTTTCATCGGACTATCCCGGAGTGAATGCCCGTTATCTTTCCGAGGCCTGGGGCGGGGAAGTGTTCCAGCTTACCGGCGCCGCGGGCAATATGGATCCCGCTGAGGGTCCGAAGGATGCGGCATACGCCGAGCAGTGCGGCAAGGAACTGGCCGACGCCCTTGTGGACATTCCTTTTGAAAAAGTTAAGTCCCGCGGCCTGCTCAGGCTCGTGAACAGGACCGTCGACCTGCCTTATCAGATAGATGTCGTCACTCCCGAGGCTGTCCGGCGCCATGCCGATTCCCTCGCAGCTGCGGCAAAGACGGATTTCCCACGCTTTGCGGATGACGTGCGCGGCTGGGAAGAAGAGATTCTCGGCCGTTTCGAAGAGGGCCCCGTCCCTTCCAAACTGCGTTATCATCTCCACGGAGTCGATCTTGACGGAGTGATTTTCTTCTTCAGCGACGGCGAGCCTTTCTGCGAGTATCAGATGGAAGCCCGCGCCGCCTTCCCCGACAGGACGGTCTTCTTCGCCGGCTACACCAACGGCCAGAACTCCTATCTGCCCTCCGCACGCGCATACGAGGTCCGCAAGGGCTACGAATATGAGGTAGAGCAGATGCACGTCTACATAAAGGCCCCGTATCCGCTTTCCGAGCGTATGCCTTCGGTTTATAAAGAAGGTGTAATTGATACCATCAGTAAAACCATCGCAGCAGAATAAATGAAGAGATTGTTTTTAATAGTGGCGGTTGTGCTGCCGGGGGTCCTCGCTTACGCGGAATCCGGGCTCAATATAGTCCCTACTCCCAAGAGTGTAACCGTGTCTGAAGGGTTCTTCAGGCTCGACAAGAATACGGCCCTGGTGGTGGAGGATGCGGCATTCGAGGAAATCGCCGCCGATTTCAGGGCCCAGGTGAAGCACGCTTCCGCTCTTGACGGCAGCAAGACCAGGATAGTGCTCCGCAAGCGCCCCGGTTTCGGCAAGGAAGCCTACAGGCTCACGGTCACGCCCTCGGAAGTGCTGGTCGAGGCGTCTGAAGTGAACGGCGCATTCTATGCGCTGCAGACGTTCAAGCAGCTTCTGCCCGACGCCATATATGCACAGGCGCTGAAGAAACCCGTCAAGTTCCTCGCACCCTGCTGCACCATAGACGACGAACCCGAATTCTGGTATCGCGGGCTGCTCTTCGACAGCGGCCGTTTCTTCTTCCCGAAAGAGGAGATTATGAAGTTCATCGACCTGATGTCGATGTACAAGCAGAATATGTTCCACTGGCATCTCACCGAAGACCAGGGCTGGCGCATCCAGATCGACAAATATCCCAAGCTCACCGAGGTGGGAGCCTGGCGCAAGGAGACTGCCTGGCACAGTGGCATTGGCAACGGTATCCCCCACGGAGGATTCTACACCAAGGATGACATCCGCGAGGTCGTGGAATATGCCCGCAGGCGCTGCGTTACCGTTATCCCGGAGGTTGAGATTCCCGGGCACAGCACCGCCGCCATCGCCGCCTACCCCGAACTCAGCTGCTTCCCCGACCGCCACTACGAGGTCGAGACCAGGTGGGGCATCTGGAAAAACCTTTATGCTCCCACCGCAACCACCTTCCGTTTCCTGGAAGACGTGTTCACCGAACTCTTCGAGCTTTTCCCTTCACCTATATATCATATAGGAGGGGACGAGGCGCCCAAAGACGTATACAAGGAGAGCAAGTACTGCCAGGACCTTATGACAGTGCTCGGTCTCGAAAACGAGGAGGAACTCCAGACCTTCTTCGTAAAAAGGATGGGGGACTTCCTCCGCAAGAACGGCAAGACCGTCATCGGATGGGATGAAATCCTGGACGGAGGTGCCCTGGAGGATCCCATCGCAATGTCCTACCGCGGACACGCCCCTGCGGTCAAGGGCATCAAGCGCGGCATCCGCGTAATCCTTACCCCCAACCGCTGGTGCTACCTCGACAACAAACAGGAGGACATGGCCGACAGCGTCGACCAGAACCTCTTCATGCCCTTGAAGAAAGTTTACAATTACTATCCTGCAGTAGATTCACTTGCAGACCTGAGCAAGAAGTATATCGTGGGGTACGAAACCTGCCTTTGGACTGAGTACGTTCCCGACAACAAGACTGCCGAATATCAGGCGTTCCCGCGCAATGTAGCGGCTGCCGAAGTAGGCTGGACTTCCCGCGAGAACAAGGACTGGGAGTCTTTCCGCAGGCGCATGCCAAAGGTCCTCGCCACATTGGACAAGAAAGGAATACAGTACTGCCCGGTATATTACGATGTGATTTTCGACTACGACCGCAATATAGAATTCCCCAAGGCGATGAACCTGGAAATCGAAGATCCCACGGCTGTCATCCGTTACACGCTTGACGGCAGCACCCCCACCGCGAAGTCTCCAGTCTATGACGGCAGGCCCTT
>ONFK01000297.1 GCA_900317065.1 uncultured Bacteroidales bacterium | reverse complement strand
CCGTCCTGCGGCAGTGTACTGTTCGGCGGACTCCTTGCGCTGCTTGATGAGCTTCTGGATCATCTTCAGAATGTCAGCGTCAGTCACTTCCTTGCTTCCGCCTTCGGCAGTCTTGAAGAGAAGGATTTCACCTTTGATAGCACGGGCGGCAGCAAGCGCAACCGCCTCCTTGGCCTTCATTGCGGCCTTTATATCTTCCTGGATCTGTTGTTCGAGTGTCATGGTATCTATTTCTTATATGAGTCCTTGGTGATTATCGGTTTCCCGTCTGCGTCAAGAAGCGGGGTAAGTCCTCCGCCGTATCCGCGGTGGACGAAGAGGTAGTTGACGCCTGTTTCCTTGTCAACGATGACGACAGCATCGGTCATGAGACTGATGCCCTCTTTTTCCTTGATGTCAAATCTGTCTTTTCCCATATCTGTTTTATATCAATAATCGTATTCTCCCTTCGGACTTGCAGAACATCTCCGGATGCGACATCACAACGGCGTAAACCTGTGCGAGTGTCACCGGCTGCCCGTCCTTGCGCCTGTGAAGCCCCTCCCGGTTGATTTTGTCAACCAGCCACTCAACCTTAAGGCCTCCGCCCGAGGTGGCAAGGGAGTACACTATGGCTTCTTCGAGTTTCATTACCTCAGAAATCAAATTCAAAATTACTTATTTTTTGCGAGTATTCCTACTCCCCGGCTCTGAACCAAGCGGCAAAAAATGTCGCGCCGGCGACAATGAGGGCCGTTCCGAGCCCAGGATAGAACGAGGCGAAGGCCGCAAGGGCCAGCGTTAGGGTAAGAAACAATATCTTTTTCATAACTATCTTCATTGTCCAATTCTTTAAGTCCCTCAAATGTATGTATTTTATGGACCAGTCCAAGGCCCTGTGATCTTTCTTTATGACCTGAAGCGAAATCCTCGAAAAATGCAACAGGTCGGTCCGTTAAGTATTGTTGATTATCGAGAAAACGTACCCTTACAGACTTTACATCCCCTATTTTAATTATATTTGTATCTGCTATGGGCGCCAAGGAGATATTGAAACAATACTGGGGCTACGATGCCTTCCGGCCGATGCAGGAGGAGATTATTTCTGCTGCAGCGGAAGGGCGCGACGTGCTGGCGATTCTGCCCACGGGGGGCGGGAAGTCGGTATGCTTCCAGGTCCCGGCCCTCATGAAAGAGGGGATAGCCCTTGTTGTCACTCCGCTCATCGCCCTGATGAAGGATCAGGTTCAGAATCTCGAGGCGAGGGGAATAAGGGCTCTGGCAATACACGCCGGCATGACGCGTTTTCAGGTGGACACTGCGCTGAACAATGCGGCTTACGGGGATTTCAAGTTCCTCTATCTGTCGCCGGAGCGGCTCGGAACAGCGTTGTTCCAGTCTTACATCGACCTGCTGAATGTCAGTTATATAGTGGTGGACGAAGCTCACTGCATTTCGCAGTGGGGCTACGACTTCCGTCCGGATTACCTTCAGATAGGTAAGCTTAGGGAGCGTATCAAGGCACCGGTGATTGCGCTTACGGCAACGGCTACTCCCCAGGTTGCGGTAGATATCATGGATAGGCTGGGATTCGAGGAGAAACTGCTGCTGCGCAGCGGATTCGAGCGTCCCAACCTTAATTACATAGTCCGCAAATGCGAAGACAAGCTGGGGCAGCTGCTCGGCGTCTGCAATGGCGTTAAAGGTTCGGGCATAGTTTATCTTCGCAGCCGGAAGAAGTGCGAGGAATATGCCGCAATGCTGAAGGCGGAAGGCATCAGCGTGTCATTCTATCATGCCGGACTGTCTTCGGAACTCCGCAGCGAAAGGCAGGCGGCCTGGAAGAAGGGTTCCATCCGGGTGATGATCTGCACAAATGCGTTCGGAATGGGAATAGACAAGCCGGACGTGCGGTTCGTGGTGCATTGCGACCTTCCGGAGAGCCCGGAAGCCTATTTTCAGGAAGCTGGGCGTGCGGGACGCGACGGCAAGACCTCATACGCCGTGCTGCTCTGGAGCCCGGACGATGTCCGCCGCCTGCATCAGTTGGAATCCCTCGCTTTCCCGAGTCTGGAATACATAGAAGATGTCTACCATAA
>ONFK01000227.1:3182-3815 GCA_900317065.1 uncultured Bacteroidales bacterium | reverse complement strand
CTTCAAATCGGTGGACGAGCGGGCCTTCAGGCCTTCAGCTGGAGTGCGCTGGAGGACGACGTACTCAATCCCCCGCTCCTCGCAGAACCTGCGCTTCTCATCATTGCTCCCGTCAGCATTCACCACGAACACATCCGGCTTCAGCGCCTCCACCGTAGGGATGAAATCCATCACCCCGGAACCCTGATTGATGAAAGCATCCTTCACATACTTGATGCTCTTCACCATGAACAGGCGCTCCTGCTCCGGATACAAAGTCTTGTGATTCTTATAATGAAGCACGGTGGCGTCGGAACCGATGCCGACATAAAGGTCGCCAAACTGGGACGCCTGCCGGAAAAACTCCACATGGCCGCTGTGCAAAAGGTCGTAACAACCTGATACAAAAACTTTCTTAGGCATAAATAATTGGTTATTCATGCAAAGATAGGCAAAATTATCTTTCCGCTCTCATGGGATTGGATAAAAAGTCCTGATAAGCAAGGCGTATGCCTTCCTCCAGTTCGGTGTGATACCGCCAGCCGAGGGACGCAGCCTTGGAGACATCAAGCAGCTTGCGTGGCGTGCCGTTGGGCCGCGAAGTATCCCATTTTATCTCGCCATTAAAGCCCACCACGCGAGCTACTATCTTTG
>ONFK01000227.1:0-3140 GCA_900317065.1 uncultured Bacteroidales bacterium | reverse complement strand
TCACGGTCTCATCCCCGGAATAATTGTTCATCAGAAAAACACACAGCTCCGCAAGATCGTCTACATACATGAATTCCCGCAGAGGGGAACCATCGCCCCAGCAAGTCACACTCGGAGCCCCGGCAACCTTCGCCTCATGGAAACGACGAATCAGCGCCGGCAACACATGAGAATGTTCCGGATGATAATTGTCGTTCGGGCCGTAGAGATTAGTGGGCATCACCGAGATGTAATCCGTCCCGTACTGCTTGTTAAGGTATTCGCAGTATTTAAGTCCGGATATTTTCGCCAGCGCATATGCCTCGTTCGTCTTCTCCAGCGACCCTGTCAGCAGGCAGCTCTCCGACATTGGCTGAGGCGCCATGCGCGGATATATGCACGACGAGCCCAGGAATTCCAGCTTCTTGCAGCCGTTCTTCCATGCAGAGTGAATCACATTCATCTCAAGGATCATATTCTCGTACATGAAATCCGCAAGAGCCGATTGATTCGCCTCAATGCCACCATCCTTCGCTGCGGCAAGGAACACATACTCCGGCTTCTCCGCAGCAAAGAACGCCTCCACGGCCTCCTGACGTGTCAAATCCAGCTCCTTATGCGTCCGGGTTACAATGTTCGAGTACCCCTGCTTCTTCAGTTCCCTCACTATCGCCGAGCCAACCATTCCACGGTGACCGGCAACGTATATCTTGCTATTCTTTTCCATCATTTCACTATACCTTTCTCCAAGTATTCCGCCAGGTTCATCCGCACCTTCTCAGCAGCACCTTCACTCGCTACCTTCGCCATATCGGCATCCACCATGATCTTCACCAACTGCTCGAAACTCGTCTTGAGAGGGTTCCAGCCCAGCTTCGCGCGGGCCTTTGTAGGATCCCCCCAGAGATTCACCACGTCGGTAGGACGGTAGAAGTCCGGACTGACCTCTACGAGCACCTTCCCTATAAGATTCTCGGGCCCTGCGATGCAGACGCCTTTCTCGTCTGCACCCTTGCCGCGGAAATCGAGCTCGATACCCACATAGCGGAATGCTAGCCTGGCGAAATCGCGCACGCTGTGCTGCACGCCGGTCGCAATCACAAAGTCCTCAGGAACAGGATGCTGAAGGATCATCCACATGCACTCCACGTAGTCCTTGGCATATCCCCAGTCGCGCAGGCTGGAGAGATTTCCGAGATAGAGTTTGTCCTGCTTGCCCTGTGCGATGCGGGCGGCCGCGAGAGTGATCTTGCGCGTAACGAAGGTCTCCCCTCTCCGCTCGCTCTCGTGATTGAAGAGGATGCCGCTGCAGCAGTACATCCCGTAGGCCTCCCGGTACTCCTTCACGATCCAGAATCCGTACTGCTTCGCAACCGCATACGGGCTGTAAGGATGGAAGGGAGTATTCTCATTCTGAGGCACTTCCTCCACCTTCCCGTAGAGTTCGGAGGTGGATGCCTGGTAGATTCTGCAGGTGTCCGACAGGCCGCATAGACGCACGGCCTCCAGCACGCGGAGCACGCCCGTAGCATCGATGTTCGCGGTGAACTCCGGAGAGTCGAAACTCACCTGCACGTGGCTCTGCGCGGCAAGGTTGTAGATCTCGTCCGGCCGCACCTTGCTCACCACCTGCATTATGCTCATCGAGTCGCCAAGGTCGGCATAATGTAGATGGAAGTGAGGACGCCCTTCGAGATGAGCGATGCGCTCGCGGAAATCCACCGAACTGCGGCGGATAGTCCCGTGAACATCGTAACCTTTATCGAGAAGGAACTCCGCCAGGAAAGAACCATCCTGGCCGGTGACACCGGTAATGAGGGCCGTCTTCGCCCTGCTCCGGTTGAAATTTGTCAAGTTAACGTCAAGCACCTCTTCGATCTTTTCCATACTCGAGGCGCTTATGCCGACTTTCCCTGCAAACCAGCGAGATACGGCAGTCTCATCCTTGCCCAACATTTCGGCAAACTGACGCTGACTGATCCCCTTCTGCGCGAGAATCGACTTGATTTTATTCAAAAGTGCATAATCTACCATAACACAAAGTTACGGAATTATGCGGAACTTGACAAAGATTTTGTAGGATATTTTGAAGGCTTGACAGTTAATGACAAGCACCAGCGCATGTAGGCTAATACTCTGACAAGACACTCTTTATGTCTTTGGTAAAAAATGGCACCGACCAATCGACATGTGGTCTCTCAAAAACGTAATTGCCCCCACAACCGAGTGTCGGTACATTTAAGCGGCAATCACAGTCGATAACGTGTATACCATCAGCACCTTTAATTACATTATAATCGTTCAAATCTCCAATATAAAGTGAATCCGTTTTATAATTAAGGTGCATTCCATAATCCTCACCAGCTTCGGAGAATCCCATATTAGTCATAAATGAGACGCGTTCATCTTCAGGAACGACATCACCTTCAACATAGGGTTGCTCCACCATAATCACAAACTCCCCATCATCTTTTCTACCAAAACCAACAACTTTCAATGAAGAGGTTATGAAAATAGAATTATGAATGACTATTCTATCTATCGCCAACCTTAAAATATTATAATGTTTCAAAGAAATTAGTTTACGAACCAATCTCTTATTGACATCAAAGTATACGAGACTCTCAGTGCCAGAGTCTTTGATTTGACTGATTGATGTAAAAAAGGATTCAGGCTTATCGAACCAGACGCCGGAAATACGAGCCCAATACTCAACTAAATATTCTTGGATACGGCCTTCCGCGATGAGATCGTCCGTGCGGTAGATCGGCCGAACCTCCGACTCTGTGCCAGGACAGCCTCTGCAGATAATGGCCGCTGCGCAGAGGTTCTTAGATCCCTTTTGCAAGCCTGGCTGTTGTGCTTGTGGAAATCGTTCATATAAACAGGTGCCATCGTAAACCTCCTCTGTTATTTCTTTTAATCGTTTTAAAACAGCCCACGTAAAACCATTATTCCATATCATCTGATTCAAAGTATTCAGCTTTGATGATGATGTGATTTGGAAAGGGTCGCCGTTCATTTCAATGCTTTATTTTACAAATATAATAAAAGAATTAGTTTTAACGCATCGCGAATACATTTTGCGCCGTTTTTTACAATATATCCTCCTCCCCCGTGGGCTCATACTGCCCATCCTTCACCTCCATAATCACCGTGCC
>ONFK01000236.1 GCA_900317065.1 uncultured Bacteroidales bacterium | reverse complement strand
TTCCGCATCGCTTACAGGAGACCGCGGCTCTTGAAGAACTCCTGGATCCGGTCCAACCAGGTGTAGCTGCCGGTGCCCGGGGAGGCCGTCCGCTGGAAGCAGTGCTCGCGGAGGGCGAGCGTGTGCAGTTCCGCGGAAAGGCCCATGGCGCGGAGCTTTTCCCACACCTTGACGGAGCCCATCGAGGCATAGCCGTCGGCGTCGCCGTGGATCATGAGCATCGGGGCAGTGTCCAGGTCGAAGGAGAACTCGGGAACCAGGATGTCGGCATCTTCGTTGCCGCCGTGGGCGTTATGTCCGTCCACCCCGTCGATGAGCGCATAGGCCGGATAGATTCCGATTCCCCACTGGACCTTGCAGGAGACCGTCCTGTCAAGGGCGTCGACGGGCAAGTAGGCCTTGTGCCGGGCGGAGGTCACGCCCATCAGGGTCAGATGACCGCCGGCGGCAAGGCTCATACCCAGAATGGTATCGCCGGGCTTCAGAAATGCCTGATAGACAGCGAAGTTAGCCTGGGAACCGGAATGAGGCTGTACGTTCGCGTGGTTGGCGCCGAAAAGCTCTTTGACGCGGTCGATGGCCAGTTGCTCGATCTGGTCCACCACCACGCAGCCGCCGTAGTACCGCTTGCCGGGGTATCCTTCGGCATATTTGTTCGTGCAGATAGAACCCATGGCCTGCATTACCTCGTCGGTAACGTAATTCTCGGATGCGATGAGTTCGAGTCCGCTCTGCTGGCGGGCGCGCTCTTTCCGGATCAGGTCGAAAATTTGAAGATCTTCTTTCATATTATATTGGTCGTTGATTTCTGGTGTCGCGGGCAAAGGGCAGGTCTGCGCCGAGGGCGTCGGGCAGTCGACATTGCCGCTCAACTAAACATTGCTATTTGACATGGAATTTCACAGATGTGCGTATATCATCGGAGGCGGAGCCGACGTGGGCTATGAAATCGCCGGGTTCGACTGTCCACTTGTGTGCGTCGGCATCGAAGAAACTTAGGGCTGAGTCAGGAATGTCGAAGGTGACGGTCTGGCTCTCGCCGGGCTGCAGGTAAACCTTCTTGAAGCCCTTGAGTTCCTTGGCGGGGCGCTCCACGCTAGCTTCGGGGTCGCTGATATAAAGCTGGACGACCTCCGCTCCGGGGACGGAGCCGGTATTCTTGACGGACACGCTCAGCTTGCGTCCCCTGATGGACGCTTCGCCGTATTCGAAACTGGTATAGCTCAGGCCGTGGCCGAAAGCGAACATGGGCTTCACTCCCTTGGTGTCGTACCAGCGGTAACCGACCAGAACGCCTTCGGAGTAGTATTCATCTATTATATCCTCACCTTCGCGCCGGATGCCGGGATACTGCTCCTCCATGAACACGGGGCCGTCTTTCATCTCCACGGGGAAGGTGAACGGGAGTTTGCCGGAGGGATTCACGTCGCCGCTGAGCGCGTCCGCAAGGGCGGGGCCTGCTTCGCTGCCGAGATACCATCCCTGAACGATTGCGGGAACCTTGTCGGCCCAAGGCATGGCGACAGCATTCCCGGAGATGTTCACGAACACGAGTTTCTTTCCAGTTTCCGCAAGGGCTTCCACCAGGGCGTCCTGCCCGTAAGGAAGGCCGTATTCGAGGCGGTCATCGCCTTCGCTGTCCTGGTTCTTGTTCTTGTTCAGGCCACCGAACACGATGACATAGTCGGCATCCGCAGCGGCAGCGACGGCATCGGAGACCATCTGCTCCGCGGACCTGTTTTCAGCAAGGTCGTATTTGGCGGAGATGCCGTCCTGCGCCCTGGCGGCGCCGCTTGAATAACCGCGTTCGTACACTATTTCAGCCTCGGGAAAACGGGCCTTCAGCCCTTCGAGGGGAGAAATCTCATATTTTGCCTTCAGGGAAGAAGACCCTCCTCCTACGGTGAGCATCTTCACGGCATTCTCTCCCACCACGAGAATCTTGCGGGCGTCGCGCACCGGCAGGACGCCGCCGTCGTTCTTGAGCAGCACTATCCCCTCTCCAGCAATCCTGCGGGCGGCGGCAGAGTGCTCCGGGCACACGAAACGACCGTGTCCGTATCCCTCTGCAAGATTGGTGCGGAACTGCAGGCGGAGTATGCGACGCACCTTGTCGTCGAGTTCCTCCGTGCCGACCTTGCCGGCCTTGATCCGTTCAAGATAGGGTTCTGCAAGATGATAACGGTTGTAAACATTCGAGGGGCCGGTGGTCAGGCCGTCGGTCCAGGTGCCGTACTCGAGGTCGAGGCCGTTGGTGATAGCCTCGTCGGTATCGTGGGCGCCTCCCCAGTCGCTGATCACCACGCCGTCGAAGCCCCACTCGCCCTTCAGGATATCCATGAGCACGGGCTTGTTGTGGCAGAGGTGCTGATCCTTATATAAATTATATGCGCCCATTATGCTCCAGGCACCGCCTTCGACCACGGCCGCCTTGAAGGCCGGGAGGTAGATCTCGTAAAGCGCGCGGTCGTCGACGTTCACATTGACGGTGTGGCGGTTGATTTCGTCGTTGTTCAGCGCAAAGTGTTTGACGCAGGCGGCAACGCCCTTGCTCTGAACCCCCTGTACGTAGGGCACGACCATGGTGGAGGAAAGGTAGGGATCTTCGCCCATGTATTCGAAGTTGCGTCCTCCGAGGGGATGACGGTAGATGTTCACTCCGGGGCCAAGCAGTACGGTTTTCTTTCGGTAGCGTGCTTCCTCCGCTATGCTTTCGCCATAAAGGCGGGAAAGCTCAGGATTCCACGACGCCGAAAGGCAGGTCAGTGCAGGATATGCAGTGCAGGAGTCGTTGGTCCAGCGGGCCTGGCTCCATTTGTCCCAAAGGACTTCGGCGCGGATGCCGTGAGGGCCGTCGGTGCACCAGATTTCCGGAATTCCAAGCCGGGGCACTCCGGGAGAGCTGAATTTGCTCTGGGCATGGGTCATGGCTATCTTTTCTTCCAGAGTAAG
>ONFK01000228.1 GCA_900317065.1 uncultured Bacteroidales bacterium | reverse complement strand
GAAATGCAAAGATTTTTTCAATCGTTTAAAAAACAGAATGCTGAGGTATTATCCATTATCTGGCAGAAGCAAAAACCTTAAACAATTCAACGAGAAGATACTGCCAATCGATAATTTGGAATCCTTACGAAACGAAATTGTTTATTCGAACAGAAATGGTTATCTGGCTGATTCGAAGTATACTCCATTTTCATATCCATGGGGCTCAAGTTATGCGTATTATAATTTTCTGCCCGGAATAGAATACCACAAGTCGTTTATGGATCTGACTGACAGGGAAAAGAAAGCACTCTGCAAAAGCCGTGTGTTGGAATTGCCTGAAGAGTATCGTGTGTATAATGGTATAATTGTGCCAGAAAGCTATTGCAATATAAAAAAGGGAGAAGCACTTTTTAGGAATGCAAACCATTATTTTTCAAAGATTTCCAAGAATTATGAGGCTTATTCTGCAGTGGCCAAAGCTTTGGGAGAAAGCACAGTATTGACAGATAATGAAATGTTCTCCGTGATATCTGCAAAATCAAAAAGGGAACACGGCGAAAATCGGCCCTCCCGGTTATCTCAAAATGTGAAGTTGGATTATGCGCGTTTCATGCGACAGGATTATTTTGCCTCTGAGGGACAGATTCATCGAATACTTGCTCTGGATCTTTCAGTGGTTAGGGAATTGTTTGGTCATTGATACAAAATTTCAAACAGAACCATGTTTCAATAACGAACTCTGGTCTTCCTGAAGATGTGAATGGCCTCGCACACAAATCTGCGGTTGCTATGCCCGCCGGCTGTGTTGGGCCCCACTAAAGGCCCTCCTCGCCGACGATCGCGTCCGGCCTGTATTCGAACCCTGGCCAAGGCCCGGCCACGTGGTCAAAACCGGCCCTTGGTGATCACGAACCCTGGCCAAGGCCCGGCCGCGTGGTCAAAACCGGCTGCTGGTGACCACGAACCCCTTCGAACCGGCGAAAAAAAAAGCCCTTCTTAAACAGAAGAGCGGAAGGTGAGCAGGATAAGGGAGTCGAACCCTCCTCCTTGGCTTGGGAAGCCAATGCACTACCGATGTGCTAATCCTGCAAAATGCGGATGCAAACATAGGCAAAATTTTTGTAATAGACAATAATTCGTTAAATTTGCAGACTAC
Organism: uncultured Bacteroidales bacterium; assembly: GCA_900317065.1. Taxonomy (GTDB): domain Bacteria; phylum Bacteroidota; class Bacteroidia; order Bacteroidales; family UBA932; genus Cryptobacteroides. The sequence continues at coordinate 1,965 of ONFK01000228.1, read as the reverse complement.
ACTTATTTATTATTTATGGCATTAGCAGACATCATCAAAGCTCTGTTCGGTTCAAAGGCAGATCGCGACTACAAGGCAGTCAAGCCGCTCCTGAACAAGATCCTTTCATCATACGAAGAAATTGACAAATTGTCAGCGGACGAGCTGAGGGCTCATTCGGCTAGGTTGCGCGAACATCTCCGCGAGGTGGAGAAGCCCTTTGAGGACCGTATTGCGGAAATCAGGCTCGAACTCGACAAGAACATTCCCGTATCCGAAAAGGAAAAGCTGGCGACCGAATCCGACAAACTCGTCAAGGACGAGGACGAGGCCATCGAGAAGGCCCTGAACGAGATACTTCCCGAGGCTTTTGCAATCGTCAAGTCTACGGCCCGCCGCCTTGCCCAGAACTCGGAAATCGTTGTGGAAGCCAACGACTTCGACCGCGACCTCGCCGCAAACCACGACTTCGTGACCATCGACGGCGACAAGGCTGTCTACCACAACAAGTGGGTGGCCGGCGGCAACGAAATCACCTGGGACATGGTGCATTACGACGTTCAGCTGATCGGCGGCATCGCCCTCCACGAAGGTAAAATCGCGGAGATGGCGACCGGTGAGGGAAAGACACTGGTCGCAACCCTGCCGGTATTTCTGAACGCACTTGCAGGCAAAGGCGTGCACGTGGTGACAGTGAACGACTACCTCTCCAAACGAGACTCCGAGTGGATGGGTCCTCTTTATATGTTCCACGGGCTCAGCGTGGACTGCATCGACAAGCATCAGCCCAATTCCGACGCCCGCCGCAGAGCCTATGAATGCGACATTACCTTCGGAACCAACAACGAGTTCGGTTTCGACTACCTTCGCGACAACATGGCCATCAACTCCGACGACCTCGTGCAGCGCAAGCATCACTACGCAATCGTGGACGAGGTCGACTCGGTGCTCATCGACGACGCCCGTACCCCTCTCATCATCTCCGGTCCTGTAGCGAAGGCGGAAGACGACGGCCAGTACATGGAGTTCCGTCCCTATGTAGAGAGGCTCTACCAGGCGCAGCGCAGCCTTGTGAACCAGGTGCTGAACGATGCCAAGAAGGCCATCGCCGCAGGTGACGAGCAGGAAGGCGGAAAACTCCTCCTGCGCGCCCACAAGGGTCTCCCCAAATATTCTCCCCTCATCAAATTCCTGAGCGAGCCCGGCATGAAGGTCCTGCTGCAGAAGGCGGAGAACTACTACATGCAGGACAACGAGCGCGAGATGCCTGTGGTCACCGATCCCCTTTACTTCGTGATCAACGAGCAGCTCCACTCCGTCGACATGACCGACAAGGGCCACGAGGTGCTTGCGAACGCTGTCGGAAATGAAGATTTCTTCGTAATTCCCGACGTCGGCAGCGGAATCGCCACCATCCAGAATATGGGCGGCATCTCCCTCGAGGAGAAGCAGCAGCGCAAGGACGCACTGATGGAGGACTTCTCGCTGAAGAGCGAGCGTATCCACACGGTGAACCAGCTGCTCAAGGCCTACACGATGTTCGAGAAGGACATCGACTACATCATCGTGGACGGCAAGATCAAGATCGTCGACGAGCAGACGGGCCGCGTGATGGAAGGACGCCGCTGGAGCGACGGTCTGCACCAGGCCGTAGAGGCCAAGGAGAACGTGAAGGTGGAGGCTGCCACACAGACCTTTGCAACCATCACCCTGCAGAACTACTTCAGGATGTACCACAAGCTCTCGGGTATGACCGGTACGGCCGAGACCGAGGCGGGCGAGTTCTGGAGCATCTACAAGCTCGACGTGATGGTCATCCCCACCAACCGTCCTGTTATCCGCGACGACCAGGACGACCTCATCTACAAGACCAAGAAGGCCAAATACGCAGCCGTCATCAACAGGATAGTGGAACTCTCCTCCGCCGGGCGTCCGGTGTTGGTGGGTACCACCGACGTTGAGACTTCCGAACTCCTGAGCCGCATG
>ONFK01000230.1 GCA_900317065.1 uncultured Bacteroidales bacterium | reverse complement strand
GTATGATTCGGATACGGTTTCGGCAGGGAGCTTCCCGGGCTTGCGAAAGGGTACGAATCCCGCTCCGAGCCTGGCCGCCACCGCGGCACCGGCAATGAATCCGCGGGATTCAATGCCGGCCACCTTGGTGATGCCTTTGTCTTTGTATATGGCTGCTATCCTGTCGAGGACCTCGTTGAAAGTCTCCGGGTTCTTGAAAAGAGTGGTTACATCGAAGAACTGGATTCCTTTAACGGGGAAGTCCGGTACGACGCGGATGGATTTGATGAGTTCCTGATCTGTCATTTCTTCTTTCTGAGGGAAGGGTTGATTTCAAAGTCGACGGCCATGTCACCGATATCGTTGGATCCGAAGACATAGTCCTTGCCCGGAAGGATGGCATTGAGGATGATGCCCACGAGGGCGCCCACTGCAAGACCGGAGAGCTTGGTGAAGCCGAGGTCGAGACTGCCTGCCTGGCTGTAGGAGATGCCGATTGAAAGCACGAGGATGAGGGCCATGATCAGCACGTTGCGCGATGACTTGAAGTCCACCTGATTCTCCACGACATTGCGTACGCCGACTGCGGAAATCATACCGTAGAGCACGAGGGAAACTCCACCGATCGTAGCTGCGGGCATGGCTCCGATAAGAGCGGAGAACTTGGGGCAGAAAGACAGGATGATGGCGAAGCAAGCGGCTATGCGGATGACGCGGGGGTCATATACCTTGGTGAGGTTGAGCACGCCGGTGTTCTCTCCGTAAGTGGTGTTGGCAGGTGCACCGAAAAGCGATGCGAGTGCGGTTGCGAGACCGTCGCCCATGAGGGTGCGGTGCAGGCCGGGATCCTCGAGGTAGTTGATGCCGGTGGTTGAGGAGATTGCGCACATGTCGCCGATGTGCTCCATCATGGTCGCCAGGGAAATAGGGATGATGGCGATGATGGCGGCGATGACAAGGCTCCAGTTGGGATTGTTGAATACGTGGAACGCGGTATTCTCCCATTTGACGGGAAGGCCGATCCAGGCAGCTTCCTTGACGGCGCTGAAGTCGCAGAGGCCGAAGCAGGCGGCGACAACGTATGAACCGAGCACGCCGAGCAGGATGGGGATGATCTTGATCATTCCCTTGCCCCAGATGTTACATACGATTATTATGGCGATAGCAAGAAGGGCGATCCACCAGTTCTGGTTGCAGTTGTTGATTGCGGAACCGGAGAGGATGAGACCGATGGCGATGATGATGGGGCCTGTGACCACGGGAGGGAAGAAGCGCATGACTTTCTTAGCTCCGAATGCTGCGAATAGGCCTGCAAGGATGAAGTAGATGAGGCCGGCGCAGAAGACACCTATGCAGGCGTAGGGGAGTGCCTGGGCCTGGGTGAGGCCTCCGGCCATTCCCATCTGGACTACAGTTGCGTAGCCGCCGAGGAAGGCGAATGACGAGCCGAGGAAGGCAGGTACACGCAGTTTGGTGCAAAGGTGGAAGATGAGGGTGCCGAGACCTGCGAAGAGCAGGGTTGCCGACATCGAGAGGCCTGTGATTACAGGAACTAGGACAGTGGCTCCGAACATTGCGAACATGTGCTGGAGCCCGAGGGTGAGCATTTTTCCGCCACCCAGTGTACGTGCATCGTAGATGCCTTCGGTTTGTGCTTTCGTCATAACTTATTGTTTTTGATGGTTTTTATTCCCATTCAATGGTTGCCGGCGGCTTGGAGCAGATGTCGTAGACGACCCGGTTGACTCCCTTGACTTCGCGGATTATCCTGTCGGAAACTTCCGCAAGGAAATCGTAGGGGAGCCTTACCCAGTCGGCGGTCATTCCGTCCACTGACGTTACCGCCCGCAACGCTATGGTGTATTCGTATGTTCTTTCGTCTCCCATCACGCCTACGCTCTTGACGGGGAGGAGTATGGTCCCCGCCTGCCAGATCTCGTCGTAGAGATTCCGGCTCTTCAGGGAACCGATGAAGATAGCATCCGCCTCCTGGAGAATGGCGACCTTCGCGGGTGTGACCTCTCCCAGAATGCGGATTCCGAGTCCGGGCCCTGGGAAGGGGTGCCTTCCGAGGATGTCCGGATCGAGCCCGAGGGCCTTGCCCACGCGCCTCACCTCGTCCTTGAAGAGAAGGCGCAGAGGCTCCACCACCTTGAGTTTCATGTCCTTGGGCAGGCCTCCCACGTTGTGGTGGCTCTTGATGGTGGCTGATGCACCCGGAACAGCTGAGGATTCGATGACATCGGGATAGATGGTGCCCTGGGCGAGCCAGCGCACGTCTTCTATCTTCTCCGCTTCTGCATTGAAGACCTCTACGAAGTCACGGCCTATCACCTTGCGCTTCGCCTCGGGCTCGACTACTCCCGCGAGGTCGCCGAGGAAGCGGGCGGATGCCTCTACCCCCTTGACGTTGAGGCCCATACCCTTGTAAGATGCGAGAACGGAAGTGAATTCATCCTTGCGGAGCAGGCCGCTGTCCACGAAGATGCAGTGGAGCCGGGATCCGACAGCCCTGTGCAGCAGAAGTGCCGCGACCGAGGAGTCCACTCCGCCGGAGAGGCCGAGCACTACCTTGTCCCGGCCGAGCTGTTCCTTGAGCGAAGCCACTGTCGATTCAATGAAATTCGCCGGGGTCCAGCTGCCTTCGCATCCGCAGATTCCGAGCACGAAATTCCGGAGCATCTGCTTGCCGAATTCGCTGTGGTGGACCTCAGCATGGAACTGTATGCCCCAGATCTGTTTTCCTACTACTCGGAAGGCGGCATTCTCGACCGTCGAGGTGGATGCTATGACCTTGTACCCCTCCGGGAGACTGTTGATGGTGTCGCCGTGGCTCATCCACACCTGACTCTCGGCAGGGATATCCTTCAGCAGGGGGTCACCCGCATCCTTTATGCTGAGTATGGCTCTGCCGTATTCCCTTGTACCGCTGGCGCTGACGTCTCCGCCTTTGCTCCAGGCGAGCCACTGCGCGCCGTAGCAGATGCCGAGAATCGGCAACGTCTCGGGAACTCCTCCCAGATCGGGCTGGGGAGCGTTCTCGCCGCGTACGCTGGCAGGACTTCCGGATAGGATGACGCCCTTTATTTCGGGGGTGATGGCGGGAATCTTATTG
>ONFK01000233.1 GCA_900317065.1 uncultured Bacteroidales bacterium | reverse complement strand
ATAGAGAAAAAATAGAACTTATGGTTAATCGTATTACTGATAGTGATCTTAATCAGTTTATGGATGTGAAGTCGCAACAGGTTGAAGAGGTTGGCAGATGGACTGATGGAAATAAAGACAAAGTAAAAGGACTATGGCACAGACTACCGTATATGATGAAATCCGCTCGATGCTCAGGGCGAATTTCCCCCTTATCTACCTCGCGACGACTGAGTATAACCGGACCATGCAGAAGGTCCGTTCAATCTGCTTTGCAGAAAACTGCAAGTTCAACACTTGGGACAGCGTCGAGAGCCTGAAGACGCATGTCAGCTTCCCGGGCGGACGGCTGAAGGAGATAGTCGACCATCCCGCAGCACAGGAAACGAAAGATCCTCTGGCGTTGCTGGAGTATATCCTTTTCGGGATGGTCAGGGACGGGGACAAGAGCCCCGAGGTGTTCGTCCTGGAAGACTTCCACAAGTTCTTCACCCAGCGTCAGGTTCCGGAGATGCTTCGCAAGCTCTCCCTGGAGATGAAAGACTCTAACAAGCACATCGTGTTCATCTCTCCCTTCACGCAGTTCCCCGTGGAGCTTGACAAGTACATCACCCTGAAAGCGATCCCGTTGCCTGACAAGACGGACCTTGAGCTCCGGCTCAACGCCGTGGCGGGCCCGGGAGCCAACATCAACCCCGACCTGAAGAAGTATCTGGTAAACTCCGCCATGGGTCTTACGGACACGGAAGCCGACCTGGCGTTCCGTCTGGCGAAGGAGAAGGACGGGTTCCGGAGCATGGACGCCGTACAGGTCATCTCCAGCGAGAAGGAGCAGATCATCCGCAAGAGCGGCATCCTCGACTACATCAAGGTGGACGCCTCCTTGGAGAAGTCCGTCGGTGGTCTTGACACGCTGAAGACCTGGCTCAAACGCCGCAGCAAGGCTTTCGAGATCAAGGCGAAGGAGTTTGGGTTGCAGGAGCCCAAGGGGATACTCCTTTTGGGTGTTCCTGGGTGCGGAAAGAGCCTTACCGCCAAGTGTATCGCCGCCGAGTGGAAACAGCCCCTTCTGAAGCTCGACATCGGAAAAGTCTTCTCGATGTACGTGGGGTCCAGTGAGAACAATATCCGCGATGCCCTCACCACAGCCGAGGCGGTCGCGCCCTGCGTACTGTGGATTGACGAGATTGAGAAAGGACTTGCCACCCAGGGAGAGAACGACGGAGGAACCAGCACCCGCGTGTTCTCTACCATCCTCACATGGATGCAGGAGAAGACCAAGCCGGTCTTCGTCGTGGCCACCGCGAATAATATCAAAAGCCTCCCCCCGGAGCTGCTTCGCAAGGGGCGCTTCGACGAGATCTTCTTCGTGGACCTCCCCACCCGCGAAGAGCGGAAGAACATCTTCAAGATCCATCTGGCGAAGAACCATCAAGGTCAGGGAATCGATCTTGAGCAGATTGCCGACAGAACGAAGTCCTTCAATGGCGCCGAGATCGAGGAAACGGTCAAGGAGGCCATGTTCATCGCGTATGTAAACAACCCGAACGCCCCAGCAGTTACGACGCGGGATCTCATGGAAGCCGCATCGAATGTCATCCCGCTTGCCCAGACTATGAAAACGCAGATTGATGGGCTCCGCGGATGGGCGAAGGTACGGGCTCGGCTCGCCAGCTCTACAGAAAACACCGAAACCGTCGAGGACTCCATCTCGCTTGACGGCAAGAGCTACCGCATCCCGCAGACACGCAGCGAGAAATCCGAGGATATCTTCTAATAGGAATTCGCCATGACAGATTATACGAGTTTGGATTACACGCAGCTGTTTACGGCTTACGACCGGCAGGCCATCGTCAAGGCTGTCGTCGGAGAAGTCTCCGGCAGGGGTCACCAGGTATTCGTGCTGGGATTCCCCGCGTTCCTTCCGGTAACCCAGGAGGTTCCAGGGGAGAGTGCCGAAACCGGCCAGGAAGTCGAGGTCTGCATCATAAAGATGATGCCCGAGACGAACAATATCGTCGTCTCCGCAAGGGTCGCGGCGGAAAAGAAAGCCAGTGCTGCCGCCGAGAAGTTGGAAGTCGGCGCAATCGTAACGGCCCGCATCAAGAGCCTCACGCAGTATGGTGCCTTCGCCTCCATCGGAAACGTTGACGGTCTCATTCATATCACTGAACTCAGCTATCAGCGTGTCAGCGACCCCTCCAAGGTCGTCTCTGTCGGGCAGGAGATTCCAGTGAAGATTCTCAGTATCTCAGAAGAGGACGGAAAGGGCCGCCGGAAAATCGAGCTGAGCCACAAACAGGCACTCCCGGATCCTTGGGAATCGCTTACCTTCAAAGTCGGAGACGTCCTTGACTGCACCATCGACCGTATTACCGATTACGGGGTCTTCTGTACCATAGACGGAGTACCAGTAATGGTTCACCGCAGCGAGCTCTCCTGGGCTCAGAAAAGTCCGGATCCGAAAGAACACTACAGCGTAGGAGACCCGATACGTGTGAAGATCCAATCCATTGACGTGCATAAGAAGAAGATTGCTGCGAGCGTGCGGGAAACCACGGAAAATCCATGGGACACTCTCACCCTTGAGCCGGGCGATGTGGTCGAGACGGTCATCACCAACAAGACCAATTTCGGGTTCTTCATAACCGTGGCTGAGGGTATCGAAGGACTCATCCACAACAACGAGCTTGCTTGGACCAATATAGAGAAGAAAGCAATGATGGAGTCCCTGTCAGTCGGCGACACGGTCAAGGCCGTTCTGCTGGAAATCGACAAAGGGAACCATCGGTTGTCCTTCTCCATAAAACATCTCACACAACCTCCATTTCATGCATAAAAGCAGTCCCCCTCACCTTTTGTTGTGATACATATAACACTGAATAACGGTTATGGTTGGCAAATACCCTGTAATTACACTTTGCGGCAGCACCCGCTTCAAGGAGCAGTTCCTTGAGGCGCAAAAGCGTCTTACCCTTGAAGGCAACATCGTTATCAGCGTCGGACTGTTCGG
>ONFK01000234.1 GCA_900317065.1 uncultured Bacteroidales bacterium | reverse complement strand
GGCGGTGGCGACGAAGGTGCGTCCTCCCCATCCTCCGGAGAGTTCCAGCTGGCTGGAAGGCTTCTCGGTGACGTTGTACACCAGGTCCACGGTGTTGTTGTTCTGGTTCGGAATCATCGAGTATCCGTCCGAGCTCATGATGGACTCGGGGTCGAACTGCCCGAGCGAAGCTATTTCGCGTATGGAACGTTCGAAGTCCGTCTGGCTGAAGAGGTTGCCGGGGCGGGTGAAAATCTGCCTGCGCACCACCTTTTCGCTGGTGAGGTCGTTGCCGTTGATGACAATGTTGTTCAGAGTGGCCTGCTTGCCCTCGGAGATGCGCATCTCGACATCGACGGAGTCATTCTGGATATTGGTCTCGACGGGGGTGACGTTGAAGAAGAGATAGCCGTTGTCGCGGTACATCTTCGAAATGTCGTACTCGTTCTGCTTGCCGCCGCCCCTGAGGCGCTTTTCCATGGTCACTATGTCGTAGACGTCGCCGGGCTTTATGGAGAGCACCTGGTTCAGCTGGTCGGCATGATAGACGGAGTTGCCCGTCCAGGTAATGTCGCGGAAGTAGTATTTGTCTCCTTCCTCCACAGTGATGTCTATGCCCAGGCGGCCGGGTTCTATGGTGTAGATGGAATCCTTGACAATGCGGGCGTCACGGTATCCGGCTTCGTTGAAAGCGCTGATGAGAGTCTTCTTGTCGTTGGGATACTCCTTGGGGTCGAATTTCTTGGTATGGAAGAAGTTGTAGAACTTGCGGGACTTGGTCTTCTTCATGCTGCGGGCGAGCTTGTAATCCTTGAGATGCTCGTTGCCGATAAAGTTGATGTCCTGCACCTTGACCTTGATCCCCCTGTCGATGGCGAAGTTCACGCGGATAGCCTGCTTGATTATGGTATCCTTCACCACCTCGGCCTTGACCTGGCAGTCCAGGAAGCCCTTTTCAGCAAAATACTTCTTGATGATGTCGGAGGATGTCTTCTCGACATAATCCGAGAACTCCCCGCCGCGGCGCAGGTTCAAACGCTCCTGAAGATCTTTCTTTTCGCCGGACTTCACTCCCGTAAAAGACCACCTGGACACCCTCGGGCGCTCGACGATGACTATGTTGAGGAAAGCGGAGTCGCGGTCTGCGCTCAAGTGGTCGATTTCCATCGACACATCCTCGAAATAGCGCTGAAGCCAGAGGCGCCTGACGATGCCGGACAACTCGTCGCTCGGAACGGTGATTTCCATTCCCTTCTCCAGACCGGTGAGCTGTATGATCTGGTTTTCGCTGAAGTAGTTGTTTCCCTTGACGCTGATGCCGCCGACCTTGTATTTGACGGGACGGTTATAATCGACTTCTACTCCCCCCTCCTGGGCGAACGACACGAGTGCTGAAAACAACAGTGCCGACAGAGCAAATATCTTTCTGATCTTCATTCCTTACTTTACTTTTCCAAAACGCCTGTCCCGAGAAGCATATTCTTCGAGAGCAGCCAGGAGGCTATCCTTTCTAAAATCAGGCCAAAGTGTGTCCGTGAATATAAATTCGCTGTAGGCTGCCTGCCAGAGCAGGTAGTTGCTGATGCGCTTTTCGCCGGAAGTGCGGATTATCAGATCCGGATCCGGGTAGCCGGCGGTGACGAGATAAGGCTCGATGCTGTCGCCGCCCTCTGCGGCCATGCGGTCCGCCGCCTGCTGTATGTCCCACTTGCCGCTATAGCTCACGAAGACGATCATTGTGAGCCCGGTGTTGCCGGCCGTCTGCTCCTCGAGATGACTGACGGCCGCATTCAGGACCGGATCCAGGCGCGCGCGGTTGCCCAGCACGACGAATCGCACGTTGTTGCGCATCATGGTCTCGTATTCACCGGCCACCGCCTTGAACATCAGTTTCATAAGGGCGTCCACCTCCTCCCGGGGACGTCCCCAGTTCTCTTCGGAGAACGCGAAAAGGGAAAGATAGGGAATGCCCCATTCGGCGCAGGCCTCAGTGATTGCCCGCACGCTTTCGATGCCTTCTGCATGCCCGAAGGCACGCTCCTTGCCGCGTTCCTTGGCCCAGCGGCCGTTTCCATCCATTATGATGGATATGTGTCGGGGTAGTTTTTCCGGAAGACGCATATCAATCTGCTGTATTTCTGACATCCTGCCCCCAGAAGAAACGGGATTTGAGAGCATCGATGAAGTTTGACTTGCCCAGGCTGACACGCCTGAGAGGGAAAGCCGCGGCACCCACCCTCACCGCCGTTCCGCAGGGGACGCGGTAGCTCCGGTTGTCCAGGCTGAGTATCATGCTGCCGCTGCGGGACCTGCCCCGGAGTTCGACCGAAGCGTCTTTCGGCACCACAAGGGGGCGCAGATTAAGATTGTGGGGAGCGACGGGGGTGATGATGCGCACCGAAGCCGCAGGCAGGCAGATAGGCCCCCCCGCGCTGAGACTGTAGGCCGTGGAGCCCGCACTGGTGGCGACCAGCAGGCCGTCCGACCAATAAGTGGGAAGAGGGCTGCCGTTCACCTTCACATCCACTCCGAGCATTGCCGGAGTGTCGCGGTGAAGGCTCACCTCGTTCATGGCATAAGGCCAGAATCCGGGTATTTCAGTTCCCTCGCACTCCACCTTCAGCATATCGAGTTCCTCTATCTCCCACTTTCCTCCGAGGATGGCCTCGGCGGCATCTTCCGGCGAATTCGCGGCGAGGAAGCCCATGCGGCCGAAATTGATGCCCAGGATGGGAAGGCCCGCCTCGCATACGCGGTGCGCCGCGCTGAGGAAGGTGCCGTCGCCCCCGAAACTGAGGACCATGGCGGTATCTTCCCGGCAGGATTCGCTGCCCAGGATTTCATAAAGATCCACCCCTCCGGCTTCCAGACGCTTCAGCAGATTTTCTATCCGCGCGTCTCCCTTGAGGGCTTCTTTCTTTATGTAGTATCCTATTTTCATTTTAACCTACAAATTTAACATTTATTTACGATTTTCAGCGGTTTTTGCTACTTTT
>ONFK01000282.1 GCA_900317065.1 uncultured Bacteroidales bacterium | reverse complement strand
TTATTGTATTAAATTTGCATAGTCAGTCCGAGAGCCGATGAATCAGAACATTTACAAGCGCATTTCTTTGGTTTCCCTGGCAGTCACCATCGCAGTGATGGTGGCTGCTACGATTGTGGAGAAGTTCCGCGGTAGCGAGTATGCCCTGGAGCACATCTACCACTCTCCCTTCTTCTTCGTCCTGTGGGCCGTAACCGCAATCAGCGGTCTCTGCTACATTTTCTCGGTGAAAATGCAGCGAAGCCCCGTCACCCTCACCATGCACCTTTCTTTCGTGCTGATTCTTGTTGGAGCCATGGTTACGCATCTTAGCGGCGTGAGCGGTATGCTACATCTGCGTGAAGGTGAAACTGCTACCAGTTTCGAACTCGACGAAGGCGGCACCGCCGAACTTCCGTTCAGCATCAGTCTCAACAAATTCGAGATCCAATACTATCCGGACTCCAAGGCGCCCATGGGCTACAGCAGCGACGTTACCATCAACGGGCAGAAGCAGATCATCTCGATGAACAATATCGCCAAGATCAAGGGCTACAGGCTGTATCAGGCAGACTTCGACGAAGACCTCAAGGGCTCGGTACTGGCTGTCAGCCGCGATCCATGGGGAATAGCGATCACCTATACCGCATACCTGCTGCTCTTGATTTCCATGATAGGATTCTTTTTCCAGAAAGAGAGCTATTTCAAGACCGCCGCATCAAGGGTAAAGCCGAGTGTGCCGGCCATAATTCTTACAGCGTGCCTCGCAGGAGTGCTGGTCATGATGCGCAAGTTCATCTTCACCGGAGGCTCACAGCTTATGCCGGTACTGCGCACTCCCCTGCTGCAGGTGCATGTAGTCAGCATCGTGCTAGGCTATTTCATCTTCTTCAGCCTGCTGGTCATCGGCATTGCCGGGCTGGTCGTCTCCAACGGAAAATCGGAGAAACTCCGGGACCTTTCCACCGTATTGCTCTATCCCGGAGTATTCCTGCTGACCTTCGGATCCTTCCTGGGTGCCGTGTGGGCGAATATATCCTGGGGCAACTACTGGGGATGGGATCCAAAGGAGACCTGGGCTCTAATCACCCTCCTCATCTATTCGATACCCCTGCATGGCAGATTCCTCGGATTCCTGCGCAGGCCCAAGTCCTTCCATCTCTACTGCATACTCGCCTTCATGAGCGTGCTGATAACCTATTTCGGTGTGAACATGCTGTTGGGAGGAATGCACAGTTACGCCTAATATATCCACAACTGATACTGGATTTTGAAGTCCTTAGTGGAAAGGCGGAGATTGAGGCGGTGGCGGTATCTTTTATGGCGGCTGCTTATGCTTGCAACAAGCGAAGCGCCGCCCTTTCTGCCATACCATGCAGGCACGTTGAATGATCCGGGAAGATCCCGTTCGTATGCATATATGCGGGAGGCCCATCCGTCGGTTTCGCAGACGGTGCCACGGGCAAACACGGACCATTGCAGACGCGCGGTGTCAGAAGCGGTCTTGTATCCGATTTCAAGGTAACCCAGAGCGCCCGGGCGCTTGCCGCTCACCTGCACACCGTTCAGCCTCAAAGTGCCCTGCAAGCCGCCTTTGGAGACCTTGAGATCGCAGCGAAGGTCATGTCTCCACTCCGCCTTGAAGGCGTCCTCCTCCGGGCTCAACTGCATTCTTTCAGTCCACTTCAGCACCGGCGACAGCGTCCATGCGCCTGCGCGGAATTCGGGGGCGGCGCTCACCACCGACTTGAACTGTTCGTAATTGTTTTTCCTTTCCGCCATGCGGCCCGGATGAACGGCGACATCCGCCGTCACGCTGAACCAGCGCAGCTGCAGTCCGGCGGCTATCCCGGCTTCGTCCTGCACCTTGCTTGCAGACCGCGCCGCCCCGGCGGAAGCCGCATCATATCCGGCAGGGTAATACCTTACAAGCAAGACCGCCGCAACCTTGTAAGCCGGTTCCCATTTAGCGCCCGCAAGCATGGCGGGACTCCCCGCGAACGCCGCCTCACCGTATATATTCAAATGTCCGAACGCTTTCTTCCAGTCCAGCGACAGGCCCCTTCCTGTCCTCTCCAGCACAGCGTTTACGCCTACATTTCCGCTCCCGCCAAGGCAGGACGCGGACAATAGCAACGAGCCGTCCGTTTCCAGTGCGGCACTCACGCTCCAATTGCGTCCATCGTATCCTGCCCCCAGCCCCCTTCTGGAAGGCGAAAAGGATCCCGTTCCGTAGATTCCCGAGGCATTTCTGCAGAACGC
>ONFK01000235.1 GCA_900317065.1 uncultured Bacteroidales bacterium | reverse complement strand
GATACGCCCGGGTCCAATTCCTTGAAAACGTGGAATTTGGATTTCTCGTAGAGCGTGCCTCCCGTGGCCTTGTCGCAGAGAGTCAGGATTACGGATGCCCTCTCCTCACGGGGAAGGTTCTCCGCTCCGAAAGGCCAGCCGGATCCGACGATGAGGTCGCATGTCATCCCGAGCTTTTTCGCTTCGTCAAAGGCGACCCCCAGCATGTCGATCCATTCGTCGCTCAGCCATATCAGGGTTTTCTTGCCGATCGCGTCCTCCTGCCTGCCTGGGAAGGATATGGGATTGATTTCCACGCCGGCGATTCCGGCTTCCTTCAGCAGATTGAGTTCCCTGCGGATTTCCGCCTCGTCCACGCGGTCGCCGTTCCACCACCAGCGTACGTAGGGCCTGTAGGCGTCGGACGGGTTCTGGAAGGCTTGCCAGACGGATTTCGAACTTGTTGCAAATAGCGGCAGTGCCATGAGGACTGCCGCCATGATAGTCAGTATTTTTCTCATTTGTCGACGTGCTTGACCGGTGCGGGTTTGTCGGAGAAGATGTTGATGTTGTCGATGACCATGTTGATGTCATCGGTCTTGTTGGTCCATTTCAGGGCTACTTTGTGTTCGCCGAGAGGCAGGTCCCAGATTCCGCATACTTCGCGGGTCTGACCGTTACCGGAAGTGGGAAGCTTGACCGTAGTGTAGAGTTTGCCATCTACCCAGACTTCCACGTTCGCTTCGTAATCGCTGACGTTGTAAGGCTTCGGAAGGATGAAATGATAGGAAAGGACGGCACCTTTGCCTTCGAATTTGTATTCTCCCATCTTGAAAGGAGTCTGCTTGATTTCTTTCTTGGCGATGGGCCAGTGGCCAGCAAAGCTCTGCTCGAAACGTACTGCCTGGGGCTTCTGGGTCTTGATTTTGACAGTCGCACCTTCGGTGCTGCCGCCGTTCTTCTCGATTACCTGGAGAGCCTGCTTGAAGCTCATCTTGCAGGCGCGGTTGAGGGAGATGTCGGTATATGCGAAGTCCCTGTCCTCCACCTCGTAAATGGGGAGTTTCCAGTATTCGGGAATCTTGTTGAATCCGAGGATGGTACCGAGTATTCCTCCGGCGGACGCAGGGTTGCAGTCGGAATCGTAGCCGCAGCGGGTGGAGATGTCGATGGTGCGGTAGAAGTTGCCGTTACCGTAGAGGAGTCCGATGATGATGTAGGCGCTGTTGATTACGGCGTCGATGTTGAATGCGGAGTTGTATCCGCTGGGGCAGCCGATGTCGAATCCGTATTTCTCGTTGGCGAGAGCCCAGGTGATGTGCCAGTTGTCGGGGTACTTCTCCCACCACTTGATGACGTCGGCCATGCATTTGTAGTAGCGGCTCTGCGAAGGGATGGTCTTGAGAGCTTCCTTCACGATGAAGGGGATGTCGTCGGTGACGAATGCAAGGGCGTACATGGCAGCGACGTAGACTCCGCCGTACCAACCGTCGCCATAGTTCATGATATGGCCGATCTCGTCGGTGTAGCTTGTCGCGGCATTGATCAGGCCGGGTGCCATGATGCCTGCGTAGTCGGCTTCGATCTGGAAGTCGATGTCGTCGGCGTGGGCGTTATAGCGCCAGTCTCCGGATGCCGGGGGCATGATGTCGTGCAGAATGTTGTAGCGGGCCTGAAGGTTGGCATGCCAGAGGGGATATCCTGCATTCGCGAATGCCTTTGCAAAGGATTCTACCGGGGCGTCGAGACCTTCCTTGTCGAAAACCTCAACGAAGGTCAGGTCCATATAGACATCGTCGTATAGTCCGGGGACATGGTCGTACCACCATTTGATCAGGTGCTCGTTCCAGTCGATGGTATATTCATCCGGGATGAAGTTCGAATACTTGAATTCGGTGGGGCCGCCGTAAGTGCAGCCTATCACCTGTCCTGCCCAGGCGCCTCTGATCTTGTCTTGCAGCACCTGCTTGCTCATGCTTACTTCTGCAGGAAGAGTCTTGGATTTCTTGGCTTTTGCATCGGCGGTTACGCCGGAAACCGCAAGCAGTGCGGCACTTGCGGCGATTAGGATAAAATTGCTGAACTTCATATCGTTAGACTTGATTTGATTATTACAGATTATAATACGAATACGTTCTTGTGTGTGCCTGGTTGCAGCCTGCGTTCGCGCCCGCGGTAGTCTTTGACGACAGCCGTCGTCCCTTCGGGCACGCTGATGACGGCGTTGACTCGCTTGCCTTTACGGTCAAGCACGACTTCGATCATGCCGTAGGCGGTTTCCAGTCCGGCTTCTACATGTTTGAGTGAAGCCATCTGCGGATGAACTCTGAATTCCCTGAAGCCCGGCTTCAAAGGTTCGATCCCTGCGATGCGCTGTCCGGCGTGGATGATTCCATGCCCGCTCCACGCGTGGTTGCTGGAGCCATTGTGGCCCCTGTGCTCCCAGAGGGTGGAGTAGTCTTCCTTCATTACGGAAGGAATGTATGCGCGCATCCTCTCAAGGGCTTTGTCAGGACGCCCCATGATGAAGTAGGCGTCGATGATATAGCGCATGAAGTAGGTCTCCGCCTCCTGTCTTTCTTCCATGACTTTCATGATCGCAGCATATTTGTCGGGGTCTGCAATGCCGGATACGACGGCGAGAGCCTGGACACGGTCGTCCGCGGGCCCTTCGTATCCCGGCGTCTTGTAGCAACTGCCGGTCCAGAAGAGCCTGTTGTAGGACTCCTTGAGCCTGTCCATCATTCCCTCGTTCACCCCTACATCGTCGATCTTGTTGATTTCCCCGGCCAGGGCCTGTTCGCCTTTCAGCGCCAGGTAGTACCAGGGGTGCAGCAGGGCCGTCTTGTCGATATCCCTGCCGGCGTCCGCCCAGTTCCATCCCTTGGTGCGTTCTATCGGAAGATCGTTTTCATCCACCTTCCAGGTCTCGTGAAGATACTTGTGCAGGGCGGGATAAACGGCTTTGATGAAAGAATCGTCGCCGCTGTAGA
>ONFK01000285.1 GCA_900317065.1 uncultured Bacteroidales bacterium | reverse complement strand
CGAGGGGCATTTCGACTACGAACACATCAATGCTTTGGCCTTCTCCCGCGTCCGGGAGGTGAAGTTCATAGCGAACGTGGCGGAAGTATATGGTTACAAAGATCAGGCATTCGATATAGAGCGGCTTCTGGTTCAAAAATTCGAGATCCAGCTTGCCATCGCCGATCAATCCAGGATCGCCGAGTATGATGTGCGATTGGGCAGGGATCTGCTTCAGGCCGAGCTTGACGACAAGGCCCAGGAAGTGTCACGCGTCACGCGAATTGCGGTGATACTCCTTGCCATCCTTCTTGTAGGTGTGCTCATCGGCCTCCTCATCTACGTCCATAGCCTCCACAGACACAATAAACAACTGAAAGAGGCCAACGACCGCGTAATTCAGGCGGATGCTGCCAAGACCCGTTTCGTGCAGAACATGAGCCACGAAGTCCGCACTCCGCTGAATGCCATAGTGGGGTTCAGCCAGCTGCTGAGTCTGCCGGACGGGAGTTTCAGCCCCGAAGAGAAGGATGAATTCGCCGGCCATATCATCAACAATACCAAGATGCTGACAATGTTGCTGGACGATATCCTCAATACCACCGCCATGGACTCCGGCAATTACCGCATACAGTACGAGGAAGGGGAGTGCGGCTTCATGGGCCAGGCCGCCATCAGCAGTGCCGAACACCGCCTGCAGCCGGGCGTGACCATGCGCTATGAGCAGGACTTCGAAGGCCCTTTCACTTTCAAGACCGATCCCCGCCGCGTGCAGCAGATCCTCATCAACCTTCTCACCAATTCCTGCAAACATACCACCGAGGGAGAGATAGTCCTGAAGTGCTCGCTTTCCGAGAATCCCGGGGAAGTGTCATTCTCGGTGACGGATACCGGCAGCGGAGTGCCTGCAGACCAGGCCGAGAAGATATTCGAGCGCTTTGCCAAACTCAATGAGTTCGTGCAGGGGACGGGCCTAGGACTGAGCATCTGCCGAGACATCGCCGGCCGCATGGGCGGGCGTGTCTACCTCGACACCACCTACAAGAAAGGGGGCGCACGCTTCGTGTTCGTGCTGCCCGTAAAACCTCCGATCGAAGAAAAAACAGTATAGAATAGATATGACACCACTTTACGCACAGAACCATGATTATTCACAATTTGAGGTGCTCGCAGTCGACGACATCCCGCTGAACCTCCTGCTGGTACAGAAGATGCTGTCGAGATTCAATTTCAAACTGCGCACGGCCGCCAACGGCCAGCAGGCGCTCGACGCAGTCGCCGCGAAGAAGCCGGACCTGATCCTTCTCGACCTCATGATGCCGGGCATCGACGGTTTCGAGGTGATACGCCGCCTGCGCGCAGACCCCGCGACCGCCGATATCCAGATTGTGATCCTTTCCGCGCTTAATTCCAACGAAGATGTGGTGAAGGGTTTCAACGCCGGAGCCAACGACTTCATAATGAAACCCATCATCATGGAGAAACTCCTTACCTGCGTGGTCACCCAGATCCAGCTGGTGGAGGCAAAAAAGAAACAGGCATGACATTTCTGGCAATACATTGGAACGTCGATCCGGTATTCTTCCATATCGGTCCGCTGCAGGTGCGCTGGTACGGCCTGCTGTTCATATCCGGGTTCATACTCGGATGGTACATTTTCCGCTGGTTCTTCCGCCGCGAAGGCGTAAAGGAAGAACTGCTCGATCCGCTGCTTTATACCCTGCTGATCTGCACCATAGTGGGCGCGCGTCTCGGGCACTGCCTCTTCTATCAGCCGGACTACTACCTCGGCTCCTGGAAGGGTTTCTGGGAGATCTTCATGCCCTGGAAGGGCGGTCTGGCGAGCCACGGCGGAGCAATCGCTCTGCTGCTCGGAATGTGGTGGTTCTCAGCTCATTACGGGAAGAAGAACGGCTTCGATTTCCTTTGGATAATGGACCATCTCTGCATAGCGGTGGCCTTCGCCGGATGCTTCATCCGCCTGGGCAATCTCTTCAATTCCGAGATTTACGGCGATGTTACCTCCCTGCCCTGGGGAGTGATTTTCGAAAGGAACGGCGAGACCGAACCCAAGCATCCTACCCAGCTCTATGAGGCCGGTTCGTACCTGATCCTGGGCCTCTACCTCATCTGGCGCTATTGGAAGAAACTGGACCGCACCTGGCGCGGCTTCTTCTTTGGAGTCTTCCTTCTCGGCTGCTTCGGCATGCGCTTC
>ONFK01000237.1 GCA_900317065.1 uncultured Bacteroidales bacterium | reverse complement strand
TAGGACTCGAGGGTTTGAAATAATATACATTATAATCGGCAAGCGCCGCACCGACAAGTTCCCAATTCACCAGATCCTTGGAATGAAGGATAGGCAGCCCCGGGAAGTGGTTGAACGACGAGGCGGTCATATAGTAGTCGTCCCCGACGCGGCAGACGTCAGGATCGGAATAATCCATATGAAGAATTGGATTATTATAGCGCACCTGCGCTGCCGCCACGAACTGCAACAGCAACGCGGCAAGAACGACCAACTTTTTCATAATTAGAGATTTGCAGAGAGTTCAAACCACTCTGCAGAGCCTTTGATATCACCCTTGCTCCAGCAGGATCCGTACCAGTATTCAAGCGGCTGGCCGGACGCTACGGTCTTGAGGCATACACCGTGACGGCCGCCGTCCACAATGGTCACGCAGTCGGCTTCCGGCATGATGACCGCTACACCGAGCATCCCGTCCTCGGGCTCTACGCTCTGGTCCGAAGCTTTCTCCCAGATGGCGTAATAATCATCTCCGAACGCCTCCGCCTCGATGGTTCCGAGGTCCGGATGACGGAAGATTCCGGCAGCTATGGTAAGAGAGTCCTTGTTGAAAGTGTAGACATCCTCAACCTTGCAGAAATATGAATCCGCTAACACCGTGACTGTCTTGTCGAGTTTCACCGTAACCTCTCCAGCCTGCCATTCCGGATAATGGAGCACGAAGCGGATCTCTTCCGGACTTTCGTTCAAGATTTCGCTGCTGCGGTAATTGGTTGCAGGATAGCACAGTGTCTCGTTGATGTATGGCACGGATCCGCCGCCGCCAAGACTCACAGCCACTTTGTAGCAGTCCTTGCCACCATGATCCTGATGATAATAATTCCCGTTGCCGGGCTTCACCGCTTCGGCATACCACTCATTGGCAACCAGCGCGCCGGGGAGTTTCACCCAGATGTCGATACCGGGCGAAGTGGGATTTCCCTCCAGGGCCTTCCCGTAGAAACGGCCGGCAATCAGATTGTTCTCGAAAACGAAATCGTCGGCCCTCTCCGGCACCTCGCGTGCCATCACCTTCTGCTCCTTAGGCTGCGAGCCACATGATGAAAGAAGCAGAATTGATGCAACTATTGACAAAACTCTTTTCATAATAAATTTTGTTGAGCGGCAATGCCGACTGCCCGACGCCCTCGGCGAGCAGCGGCCCTTTGCCGCGACACCACGTTTATAAAACTATTTCAACTGATCCGTTGCGACCCAGTCCATATCGTTGTAGTCGTCATTCTCGCCGCACATTCCCCAGATAAAAGTATAGTTGCGGGTAGCGCAGGCGGAATGTATGCTCCACTGGGGAGAAATGACCGACTCTTCGTTATGCATCCAGATATGGCGCGTCTCCTGAGGCTCGCCCATGAAATGGCAGACGGCTGCACCTTCGGGCACCTCGAAATAGAAATAGACCTCCATGCGGCGGTCGTGGGTGTGCGCAGGCATGGTGTTCCAGGTGCTGCCCGGAGCGAGTTCGGTCATACCCATCTGCAGCTGGCAGCAGGGCACCACCTCCTTGACCAGCAGGCGGTTGATCGTACGTTCGTTGCTCTCTTCGAGGCTTCCCAGATGCATCACCACGGCATCTTTCTTGGTCACCTTCTTCACTCCAGTCTCCTTGTGGGCGGTGGCGGAGCAGAAGTAGAAGTGGGCTGGTTTCTCGGCGGAATCGCTCTTGAAAGTGACGTGGCGGTTTCCGCGGCCCACATACAGGGCTTCCTTGTATTCGAGATGATACTCTTCCTCTCCTACCACCACGGTGCCTGCACCGCCGACATTGATGATGCCGAGCTCGCGGCGCTGGGTGAAATAGTCGGCACGGAGAATCTCCGGCGCGCTCAGAAGCAAGTCTTCTTTCACCGGCACCGCTCCTCCGGAAATGATGCGGTCGAACATGGAGTAGACCATGTTGATCTCATCGGCCACCATGATATTCTGCACGAGGTATTCCTTGCGGATACGCTCGGTGTCGTAGTGTTTCGCATCGACGTTGCTCGATGCCTGTCGTACTTGGCAATTGATCTTCATATCTTATTTCGGTTGTTTTCCAATATAGGCGAGAATCCCGCCGTCTACATATAATATGTGGCCGTTCACGGCGTCGGAAGCCTTCGAGGCCAGGAACACTGCAGGCCCTGCGAGTTCGTCCGGATCCAGCCAGCGGCCGGCAGGAGTCTTGCTCACGATGAACGCGTCGAAGGGATTACGGCTGCCGTCAGGCTGACGTTCACGCAGGGGCGCGGTCTGGCTGGTGGCTATATAGCCGGGGCCGAGGCCGTTGCACTGGATGTTGTATTCGCCGTATTCCGAGCAGATGTTGCGGGTGAGCATCTTGAGTCCGCCCTTGGCAGCGGCGTATGCGGACACGGTCTCGCGGCCGAGCTCGCTCATCATCGAGCAGATATTGATAATCTTGCCTTCGCGGCGCTCCATCATTTCCGGCAGGACGGCAGCCGAACAGATGTAGGGAGCCACCAGGTCGGTGTCAATAACCTGCTGGAACTCGCCCCGGGACATTTCGTGCATGGGGATGCGCTTGATGATGCCGGCGTTGTTGACGAGGATATGGATGGGGCCGACTTCCTCGTGGATTTTCTCCACAAGGGCCTTCACCTCTTTTTCGTCGGTGACGTCGCACACGTATCCGTGGACGTTTTTGATTCCGGCTTTGGCATATGCCTCAAGCCCCCTCTGAAGGGAAGCCTCGCTGCTGCTGTTGAATATAATGTTGCTTGCACCGGCCTTGGCGTATGCCTCCGCGATGCTGAATCCTATACCGTGGGATGCCCCGGTGATCCATGCGTTTTTGCCTTCGAGCGAAAAAATACTGTTCATATCACATTGATTATTTGTTCCGTGCACGGGCACAAGCCCGAATCATGCAAAATTAACATTTTTTTTCTAACTTCGCCTTGTATGAACAGATT
>ONFK01000279.1 GCA_900317065.1 uncultured Bacteroidales bacterium | reverse complement strand
AAGGTCCTTTTTTTGAGGGGAGGACCTTGACCGGGGAATGGGCAATAGAGAGTGGTGGAGTGGCATTTGACCGGGAAAGGTCCGGCATGTGAAAGGGGACCATTCCCAAATTCTCCGGGGCAGACACGGGAGAGACCGATTTAAACAGGGTTGTCCGAAAACGAACAACCCTGTTTGCATAAAATATTGTATTTCAACCAGTTGCGCGGCACGGCCGCGTGGGGCCTTTATGCTCCGTCGCCCCTAGGCGCCCGAGCCGGGAGGGGAAAGGTGCTTTTCCCTTGACGATTATATGTTTTGTGCTATATAATGCCATAAAATCCGCCAAATAACATATATTTGTACAATCAGTAATATTTGATGCAAGTTATTGCGCCCATATGGATTTAATTGATGCACAACAGTATTTGCCATGAAAAAGATTCTCGTACTCCTCATTGTTTTCACGACCTCTTTCTGTTTGCCGGCGCAAGATCGTCTTTCCTGTTCTCTGGAACTGTCTGCCGGCGCAGGTTTCGGCCGTGGTCCCCGCACCGTGTTGACTCCACAGTTGGTGGCGCAATATGAAGTGGGCGGCAACTTCAAGCTCGGCGCCGGGATCGGGTTCAGATTTGCCCGGCCTTGTTTTCAGTATATCACCAAAAGGGGGACGCACGAGCGAACTTTCTGCGAAGAGTTCGATATCCCGGTCATCCTGCGTG
This sequence comes from uncultured Bacteroidales bacterium, assembly GCA_900317065.1. GTDB lineage: Bacteria > Bacteroidota > Bacteroidia > Bacteroidales > UBA932 > Cryptobacteroides. The sequence continues at coordinate 1,578 of ONFK01000279.1, read as the reverse complement.
CAGGCTATGCTGCGCAGAGGTTTTATGCGAATATTGACGCCGGTTACGCAATAGGAGCCTACTCCTTTCTCGGATCAGACTGGGTGCCCGGCGGAAGAATAGAACCATGCTATGACGGCTTTTTCCTCGAACCGCATTTCGGATTGAAACTGAGTGCGCGCAGTGCATTGGCATTAGGTCTCTTGTTGCAGCAAAGCGTGGTGAGTAACCATGTACGAACGGAAACAGGCACGTCGGTGAATGATCCGTCGTACTCGATACGTGAGGATGTCTCCACCCGGAAACTGCTCACACCGGCCGTGACGTTCCGCTACGCATTCCTTTTCTGATTCGACGGGCAACCAAAAACAAAGCAGGCACCCCGCCGAAGCGAAGCGCCTGCCTCAAATAGTCCTGAAAACAGGCCCTGCCGAAAGCTAGTACCCGAAAATCTCCTCGAGGGAAACCTGCTTCACGGGGCCGAGGGTCTGCAGGAACCCGGAGTCGAGGTCGGCAGGGTCGCCGAGCACCGCATACACGTAGTTCCTTCCGGCAACCCACTTCTGCTGGGCGGCCTTCACATCTTCCAGGGTCATGTTCTGCAGAGCCTCGAAAACGGCCTTGTCGGTGGGTTCGTCGAGACCGAGCCTGCGGCACTGTCGGTAGAGGCTCAGCACTGCCGCTCCGGTGACTCTCTTCGTACGCATCCTCGAGAGTATGCCGTCCTTTGCGATTGCGAAGGCGCTCTCGCTTTCGGGCATGTTCTCGATTATCTCCTTGAAGCCTTCGGATGCTGCGCGGAGCTTGTCGTTCTGGCTGGCGATATAGGCGTAGAACATGTATCCATTCTCGGGATCAGCGGGTTCACTCAGGTCGGCGTAAGCGCTGTAGGCAAGACCGCGGGCCTCGCGCATCTCCTGGAACACGATGCTGTTCATGCCGCCGCCGAAGTACTCGTTGTACATATCTATCTCGGCAGTCAGGGCCGGATCGAACTTGCCGCCGAGGTCGGTGTACTGCACATACTGGAACTGCTTGGAGTCGTAGGGAGCCACGATCACCTTGCTCTCGTCGCTGGGCAGGCGCTTGGTGAACTTCTCGGTCAGGACCTCGGGGTTGGCGCCTACGGTGTGATTGTCGGCAAGGAGCTTGCGGACGTCCGCTTCGGAGGCGGGACCGTAGTAGAGAACTTCGTGCCCTTTGGATGCAAGGTCGCGGGCTGCGGCGAGAAGCTCCTCGGAGCTCAGGGCCATCACCGCCTCGGTGGGCATGTTGATCTTCTTCACGAACTCGGGTCCGTAGAACAGATAGCGCTGGAGAGCGCTGAAGCAGGCCCTCTGATTGCTCTTCGCATCGATGCGTCCTTTGAATACATCCATCTTGTAGTTGGCAAGGATGGCTTCGTCGCCGACGGCATTGTAAAGCAGGTTCTCCACGGTCTTGACCGCTTCGGGGAGGCTCTCGCTGAGGCCGATGATGCGTATGCTGGTGCTGTGGGGACCGGCGTTCATGCTGAACTCGCAGGCGAGATCGTACATCTTGCGGGCGATGTCCTGGCTGCTCATGTCCGGAGTTCCCAGATAGGCGAGGTAGTCGAAG
>ONFK01000238.1 GCA_900317065.1 uncultured Bacteroidales bacterium | reverse complement strand
GCCGCGATCATCTGCTTGCGCATCTGATAGACCAGGTTGTTGAAGCTGTTGTTTACATTGGTAAGTGTGTCGGTTTCGTAGAGCGCGTCCATAATCTGCGCCTTGGTGAGTCCTTCCTCCCCTTTCAGCCATAACAGCTGAAGAAGCTGAAGAAATCTCGGTGAGCTGTTTTTGCCCACAACCACTCTTTCTCCCCCATAGCGAAGAGTGAATTCCCCAAGCAGCTGGACCTCCAACAGTCCGATTTCTGCTCTTGCCAAAGTATTGCCTCCTCTCGTCACACTCATACCGGCAAATCACATTTGCCAATATTTGTATTATTATACTATTATCTGCATTATTATTGTAGTGTACCTTTACCATAATTTCAAATATCCATTGGCTGTTGTGATTGCAATTATCACCAGAAATGGTCAAATGAATTATGATACAAAATTTGTTTATCACCCGAATACGGAACTTCTTCACCCGAAATCTTACTTGTCAGGAAATAGCATCAGTGTTATAGTGTTCCGGTACTGAATCCGCATCCTGCAGCTTTGGAGGTTATTTTTATGAGACTGCGCCACATCCCCGGATCTGAACAGCAGATCGAAGAAAGTCCCTTTGTTATATCCGGCCCTGAAGAATTCCGCGGGCAGTGGAACATGTTTTTCGGCAATGAAAACCCGCTGCATATCGAAGTCGGCATGGGAAAGGGCCGGTTCATCACAGAACTTGCCGCTGCCCACCCGGAAATCAACTATATCGGCATCGAGCGCTACACCAGCGTACTGCTGAAGGCCGTGGAAAAGCGGTCTCTCCTGTTCCTGCCCAACCTGTACTTCCTCTGCGTTGACGCGAGAACTCTTCCGGACATCTTCGCCGAGGGCGAAGTGGACCGCATCTACCTGAACTTCTCCGACCCGTGGCCCAAGGACAGGCACGCCAAGCGCCGCCTCACCTCCCCGCAGTTCATGGCCCTCTATGACCGGATCCTTGCCCCGGAAGGCCAGGTCGAGTTCAAGACCGACAACATGGGACTCTTTGACTATTCCCTGGAGTCCATCCCGGAAGCCGGCTGGACCATCATCGCCTCCACAAAGGACCTGCACCACAGCGACATGGCAGAAGGCAACATCATGACAGAGTACGAAGCCAAGTTCTCCGCCATGGGAAATCCCATCTGCAAACTCATCGCCGTGCGGTCCGGGGAATCCAACCGGTAAACCTCATCACCGGCCAGTGAAACACAGTCTGTACCCCGTTTCTTTGGAGTGCCCGAAACCCCTGCAGCCATCGGTTTTTTGGCCTCTCAAAAAAAATAAAAACTTTTTTCATAAAAGGCTTGACATTTTTCTGACGGTGATATAGAATACTGATTGTTCGCGAGAGCGAGCGAAAAGAATACGGAATGCGCCATTAGCTCAGTTGGTAGAGCAGTAGACTCTTAATCTATTTGTCCAGGGTTCGAGTCCCTGATGGCGCACTTGAAAGTACCATTTTTTCGGACGTAAGAGCCGGGGGGATGGTGCTTTTTTTGCGCGTAAAATGAGCCATGCGGATGCGGAGAAAAAATGTGGGGCGGGAGCTTGCTTCGCGCCCGCCCCATGTCAGCAGGCGGTATCCTGCAGGGCCGCCGATGACCGTAAAGATGCCCTCCCCGTTCTTCCTCAGAAATATATATCATTTCTATCGGTTTTCTCTATCGATGTGCGATTCCCTCCCCACCCAAACTATGTTAAAATATAGAGCATAGGAGGATGTTACTATGAAAGATTCTCAGGTACGCGAGCTCCTCGCGCAGAAGTTTCACTGCTCACACATTCTGATGAAAACCGGTCTGGAGCTGAAGGGAGAGGATAACCCGGAGGTGATGCGGGTCATGAACGGTCTGGCCGGAGGCCTTATGGGCTGCGGCAAGAACTGCGGCGCCCTTACGGGCGGCTGCGCCATGTTCGGTCTCTTCGCCGGCAGAGGTCTTCCCGAGGAGGAGGAGAATCCGGACCTCCACGATATGGTGGAAGACTACGTGGAATGGTTTGAAGACCGCTTCGGCAGCTGCAACTGCGACGATATCCTGGAGGGCGATAAGGCCAACATTCCCATGGTATGTCCGGAGCTGATTCAGGTCTGTTCCGAAAAGGCAACGGAAATCCTGCAGGATTACGGCTACGTGGCGCCGGAAGAATAATTGAACCCGGCCGGAAACGCAGGCCTGCGGCCCTGTCACATCATACGTAAAAAAAGAACGTCTCCGGACTGCTGCTGTGCAGTTCGAAGACGTTCTTCTTCGTTATAATCAATCGGAATAGGCGGATTAATACTTCTTTCCGTACCACTCGTTCAGGATCTCAAGGATGCCCTTCTTGGCCTTCTTCATCTCCATCTCTTCCGCCGGATCATACTCTTCGTAGCCGACCTTAGCCAGGAACTCATCCATTGCCTGATAATAGTTTGCCTTGGATTTCTGCTCTGCGCCGAAGGCTGCCGGATTGCTCTTCAGAATCTCATTGATGGAGAGATACTGGTCAAGAAGCTTCTTGATCTCGGTAAGGGCTTCCTCATCGCCGTCCATCATCTTCTCAATTCTGCTGAAGAACTCCATCTGCGGGTTGTCCATCCGCTTGCAGGCCTGAAGTTCCACGATCTGGTTGTGTGTGAGCTGTCTCATTCTAAAACTCTCCTTTCTTAAAAGCGAGGCTTTTTACATATGGAATTTAAAAACATATCATGAAAGATTAATGCACAAATACAGGCATTCCTACCCAGACGATGTTGTAGAGCGCGCCGGTGTTGGCCGGAGGAAGATTCACGCATCCGTGGGAACCGCTGTTCTTGTAGATGGTTCCGCCGAAGCTGGATCTCCAGGAGGCATCGTGCAGTCCCTCACCGTTGTGGAAGGGCATCCAGTAATGTACGAAGGACTTGTACTTGGAACCGTCCTCATTGGTTC
>ONFK01000243.1 GCA_900317065.1 uncultured Bacteroidales bacterium | reverse complement strand
TCCCGGCTGTAGGCGCTGGGCCAGTAGCTCTTGTTGTGCAGGAAGGGCTGGCCGGTAGCTTTGTCGCAGATGGATGAGCCGGGATGGTCCTTTGCATAGTAACTGTCCTTGAAGCAGGTGATGCGTCCGATCACATAATACCCCTTTTCGTGCAGCTTGGCGATCGCTTCTTTGTATAGCTTTTCTTTCCCCGCTCCTCCCCATTTATAATTCGTGGGCGAATGCTTCTCCATCGCCTCAGCCTTGTAGCCGGGACATTCATTGTCCTTGATATCTATCACGAACGCGTTGATATTCGTGCTGTCGGCCAGGGCGATGTACTCGTCGATATGCTTCAGCCCCGCGGGAGAGATCGTGAGATAGAAGGCGTTAACCGGATCCGGCATGGGATTGTCGGCAAAAACCGGCTTTGCATATGGACGGAATTCGCATCCGATCGCTTCTCCGCCTTTGAAAGAGTTCTTGACCGCACGGTGGGCATCATCGTAAAGGTCGAACCTCTCCCCCGCCTCTTCTTCTGTCAGGACCGTATACTTGCCGAATATCCATCCCTCACGGGATCCGCATTTTACCAGATAGCGGTTGACGCTGCCGTCCGGCAGCAGCCTGTCATAATCCAGTATTTCGAGTTTCTGGCGCTTTTTCGCCAGTGTTGCAATATGCGAGGAGAGCGTGTCATCTATCAGCGATGCCGAGGTCTGAACGTAAAGCTCTTTTTCAACTACACAAGAGCGCTTTTCTGCGACGAGACAGCCCTCTTCTGCATAAAATATGCGCTTGCCGTACTTTACCGGCAGATAGCGCAGCCCTTCAGTCTTGACAGCGGATTTTGGCGATACGAGCACCTGGGTTCCTCTGGCAAGGGTGTCGGCAGCAGCAGGCCCCTGTTTCTTGTCCACCTGCCATAACACGATGCCTTTCGTCTCTCCGGCAAGAAATGCGGTATAATCATCTTTCGAACCGCAGGACACGGCCGCAAGGCTGGCCAGAATGTAGATCAGAGCCTTTTTCATTTCTGCAGATGCAACTCGTAACTGGCGATTTCAAATTCCTTGTCGTCTCCCATATGCTTGCCGAGGTCGTCGGAAATCTTGATGACTTTCTCCCAAGGATCCTTCGCGCTCATGCGGCAGCGGGACAGTTTCATTACGATGTTGGCGGCCTTGTAACCTTCGATGCCAGGATCGCAGGTGATGTTCGTGCCTATGCCGGCGCTGACCTTGACCCTGCCCCGGAAATAGTCCGCAACCGCCTTGTATTTGGGGAAATTCAAGGCGTTGCTGAATACAATGACCTTGCTCGCGGGATCTATTCCGAACTCCTTGAGGCGTTCTATGATGGCGTCGCCCACTTCCTTCTCGTCGCCCGAATCCTGACGGAATCCATCCAGCAGTTTAGCTTGTTTCATGGTCAGGGTACGCAGGAAAGACCTTGTGGTGAAAGTGTCGATAAGGGCGGTGCCGAGGGCTCCGTCATATACTTTTATCCAGTCTTCGAGAGAAAGGTAATTCGCTCTCTTGTATCCGAATACGCCGCTGTGGAACATGACCCATTCGTGAGGGAAGGTGCCTATGGGAGTCATGTCGTACTTCATTGCGAAGTAGACGTTGGATGTGCCGGCGCAGTACTTCGGGCATTTTTCCTTGAGTTCCCGCACAATCTCGTCGTGGAGCACGGAGGAGAAACGCCTCCTGGTGCCGAATTCCGAAAACAGGAGTTTGTTTTCGTTCGCGATTTCAAGTTTGGCATCCAGCACGGCAAGTGCTTTCGCGGTATCGACCTGGACACCTTTCACCCTGTTCCTGAGTTCGGCGACTATTGCAAGTATGGGAACCTCGTACAGCGTAACCTTGTAAAGGAAGTCGGTCACTTCTATCCGGAGGTGGCCTTCTGAATCCAGACCGGCTTCTATCTTGTCCGCCTCGAAGTTGAATCCGCGCAGCCATTCCCAGTAATTGTGGCTTATGTAGCGGATCTTGTTCGTGACATAATTGAATTCCGCGTCACTCAGACGCAAACGCTCCAGACTCTTGAATTCTTCCTTGAGCGCTGACAAAAAGGCAGTGTCATACACTTCCGCCGCCCTGTCGTTGAATTTGAAAGTTCCCTCTGCAAGAGGGTAAAGCTGAAAATATGCGTTGGATGTCGAGAATTTGTAAAGATCCGTATCCAGAATGCTCAGAATCATAATTTAGTGGTTTGATTTTTGTAATACCAATGTTCGCTATTTTATAGAATACAAATATAATGAAATTAATCAAAGATAAGTCATTCGGAGGAGAGAGACCGCTGTTTGCCCTCAAGGATGCAAGACTGGAGAATGTAACGATCACCGAGGGTGAATCCGGAATCAAGTGCTGCCGCAATCTGGAAGCCGACAATTGCCGTTTCTATGGGAAATATCCCTGGTGGCACGTGGACAAGTCGCTGATAAGCAACTGCTATTTTGCCGTCGGTTCCCGTTCCGCCATCTGGTACAGCAACGACATGACCATGCGCGACTGCGTCATCGACGGTCCCAAGTTCTTCCGCGAGATGGACGGGCTCACCCTCGAAAATGTGAAGATAAACGATGCCGACGAGACCTTCTGGAAGGTAAAGAACCTGAAGGTGAAGAACGTCGTGCTCCGCGATGGCACATATCCGTTCATGTTCTGCGAAAACGTCGTTGTGGACGGGCTGGATGCCGAATCCAAATATGTATTCCAGTATGTGAAGAACGCGGAGATCCACAATGCCCGCATAGTTACGAAGGATGCTTTCTGGGAGACGGAAAACGTGACTGTCTTCGACAGCGTCCTGGACGGAGAATACCTTGGTTGGCATTCCCGCAACCTGAAGCT
>ONFK01000244.1 GCA_900317065.1 uncultured Bacteroidales bacterium | reverse complement strand
CTTCAAGAGATCCTGTCTCTCTTCTTTGAGATCATCGATCCGACGCTTGTCGACCAGCAGGGCCACGACGTTGGCCATCAGTATCGTACCGGCATCTATTACGTCGATGAAAAAGACATCCCGATCATTCAGGATGCCTTGAAAGAACTTTCCAGACAATATGACAAGCCGATCGTGACGGAGTTATTGCCGTTAGAGAATTTCACGATCGCCGAAGACTACCATCAGGACTATCTGATCAAGAATCCGGAAGGCTATTGTCATGTCCCGTTTAAGATGTTTGACCGGGCCAAAAACTACAAAAAGAATTAACCCAGAAACTTGCGGATCTGATCTTCCTTAGCCTTGGTCAGTTTCCGGATCTGGCGGTATAAACGTTCATAGGACTCTTCAGGAGTCCTTTTATAACACCTGTCGGCAAACTTCTTGCCGAAGAATTCCTCCGGTGTCGCATAGCGGGCAACGCCCCAGCCATAGAAGTTCCCCTTCTTGTCCATCTCATAATCAAAGTCGGTGATCAGCACATATCCCTTCATCTGTAAGGCGGTGATCGTCGTATCAAAACCTTTGCGGGGCACCCAGCTGTCCTTGCCTTTTTCTCTTGGCTTGACATAGCCGCCGATGGCCTTGGCCGTCTTAGATAAGATCGAGTGCTTGGAAGCGATGATATTGTACAAAAACTCCTCGTTGTAGTTGACCAGACCGTCATTGACTCTGGCATCAAAGTCGTAGCCGTCTCTGCGGTAATTGGCCAGATCATAGTACCATTCCTTCTTGACGAAGGCGGCCTTGTCTGCGGGGAAGGCTCCGCCTTCGAACTTCTCTATTCCAAGTTTGCGGGCGGCGAGTCCGGTCGAGGCGGCATTGTCGCCGGAAAGAAGGTAGCTTTCGACACCGAGGTCCTTGAGGGTTTCTACAACTTCTGCTGAACTTCCGCGAACTTCATCTTCCACCGCAAACACAGCCAGCAGATCGGTCTCGGAACTGAAGTAAACCACCGTCTTTCCTTCCTTCTTCCACAGCTCCGCTTCGGGGCAGGCGCGGGGACTGCTGTTGCCGATAAAATAGCTGGCGCTCATGTAGGTCGCCTCTATGCCCTTTCCGGGGATGTTGATGAAATCCTCGATCTTCTTGGGTTCAACGTCTCCGGCCTCAGCCACAAGAGCGGCCGAGAGGGGATGGGAGGAATTCATCTCCATGGCTTTTAGGATGCCCCGGGAAAACTCCGAGAACCAAATCGCCTTGGAAATCTTCGGTTCGCCTATGGTCAGCGTACCCGTCTTGTCGAATACCACGGAATCTATCCTGTGCCCCATCTGCAGTGCGTCCGCATTCTTTATAAGAATACCCTTGTCGGCACCGTTGCCAATGCCTGCGACAATCGCCGTCGGGGTTGCAAGGCCGAGGGCGCAGGGGCAGGCGATAACGAGGACAGACACCATGTTCAGCAGGGCCTTTGCGAAACTTGCGTTCGGAACCGTCAGCCAGCCGATGAAAGTGACGATGGCTATCAGCAGTACCACAGGCACGAAAACGGCCGCCACCTTGTCGACGGTGCGCTGAATGGCAGGTTTGCTGGCCTGGGCCTCGCGGACCATGCGGATAATGCCAGAAAGAACAGTGTCCGGGCCGGTCTTCTCGGCTAGCACCTTGAGCACGCCGTTGCCGTTCATTGTGCCGGCGAACACTTTCTGTCCCTCGTATTTCTCCACGGCCACCGGCTCTCCGGTAAGCATGCTTTCATCGACGAAGGAATTGCCTTCCACAACCTTGCCGTCCACGGGAATGCGGGAGCCGGGCTTCACCTTTACGGTTTCGCCCGCCTTGATCTTGTCCTTCTTCGGACGGAGGGCCATAAGCTTACGTATGGATTCGGTGGTGCCGTACTTCGCCCTTTCTTCCAGGACTCTTCCGATTAGAATGAAGGCGGTGATCATCGCAGCGGAATCGAAGTACAGGGGGGCTTTTCCTCCTTCAGGAGCGAGCACTGAAGGGAAAACAAGATTGAATGTGCTGAATATGAATGAGATGAGCGTGGAAATGGAAACCAGCGTATCCATCCCGGCGGAGAAGTGGCGGGCCTGCTTCAATGCGCTGGAATGGAAACGTCTGCCGCACCAGAAAACTGAAGCGGACGCAAGCAGGAAGAGCGTCAGTCCCTTGCCGCTGAAATCCTTTACGCCCATCTGGAGAACGAACACTGCAATGGCGAGAATTACCGCGAGTATCATGTCGCGGCGCACCCTGCGGTATTCCTTCCGGCGCAGTTCCTCGGCTTTCTCTTCCGCCAGGGTTTCAGGGTCCTCGCTTTCCGCGTCGGCGTCTTCCTCTACGATGATGTCGTATCCTGCAGCCTGAACGGCCTTCCTGAGCGCAGCGGCGCCAGTAACGGAATTGTCATATTCTACCTGTGCGGTGTTGGAAGCAAGGCTGACGTTGCATTCTCTGACGCCTTCGACGGATTTGATTGCGTTTTCAACTCTGGCGACGCAGGCTGCGCAGCCAAGGCCTTCTACGGGAAAGTTTCTCTTTATGGTACTCATCTTGTATTCAGTTTATACAAAAATATTAAATTTGTAAGGAATTGAGAAAAGAATCACGATTTATTATGACCGATTTTCACTTTTTTACACCGACCGAAATAGTTTTCGGAAAATCTTCAGAAGAACAGCCAGATGATGAAGTAAAAAGTAAAAAACAACAAGATAATGATTTAAAGGCAAAAGAAGGATATGAACTTTTCTTTCAAAATAATCAAATAGACCCATCTACAGTTAAACAAGATGTTCGTTTGAGTGATGAAGAATTGAACTTTGCTGAATATGAAGAAGCT
>ONFK01000246.1 GCA_900317065.1 uncultured Bacteroidales bacterium | reverse complement strand
ACAGTACATTGTACACCCTGTCTTCTCCGAAAAGCTCGTGGTGGAGATTCTCGGCTTCGGTGAGACCGTCGGTATAAAGGAAGATCGCATCGTCATAATTCATGTCGGTTTCCTGCTCCTTGAAGTTGAATCCCTTCAATACACCGAGAGGCAGATTGGCTTCTACGGGCAGGGGGCGTTTTGCGTCCGTCAGCATGATGGGAGCATTGTGCCCCGCATTGCAGTAGCGCATATGCCCGTTGGCGAGATCGAGGATACCGACGAAGAAAGTGACGAACATGTTGCTCTCGTTCACCTCCGCCATGGAATCGTTCATGGTGGTGAGGATGCGCTGAGGCGAACTCTCATGTGCGGAAACGGTACGGAAAAGGCTTCTCGTTACGGCCATCACCAGCGATGCCGGCACGCCTTTGCCGCTGACATCTCCAATGCAGAAGAATAGTTTTTCGTCCCTGATATAGAAGTCGTACAGATCGCCGCCTACTTCCTTTGCAGGTACGATGGTCGCTGACATGTCAAGGTCCTTCCTTTCCGGGAAGGGAGGGAAAATCTTGGGAATCATCGACATCTGTATGCCGCTGGCGATGTGAAGCTCGCTCTCGATGCGCTCCTTGCGCTCGTTGAGGTCGATGAACTTCAGCTGGTTCATCATCAGGGCCCTCAGTATCAGTATCAGCATCAGCAGGCCCAGCAGCTGGAGGAGTTTCACCATGAGGCCCATCCTGCGTATGTTGCCGTAAATCTCGGAGTCCGGCACCATGATGGACATGGACCAGCCGGTCTTTTCGACCGGGGCGTAGAAGATGTGGGTCACGTCCTTGTTGTAGCGGATGGTGGCGTTCCCGCGTTCTCCGGCTATCATCGAGCGGTTGACACCCGCGAATGCGGCCGTGTCGTCCATATCGGCTATCACCTCCTGGGCGGTCCTGCGCATCACCAGAGACTCTGCGGGGCAGACCATGATCCGGCCGCTGCGGCTGATCATCATGCTGTAGGCGTTGGGATACACCTGTACGTTGCCTACCAGGTCCGTCAGCCAGTCGAGGGAAATGTCGGCGGTCAGTACGCCTGCAATGCGTCCGTACCTGTCGCGCAGGGGGATTGAGTAGGTGGTCATCAGGATGTCTCCTCCGCCCACGTCGATGTAAGGCTCTGACCAGTACCCGGCCTGAAGTTCCAGGGGCTTGGTGAACCACTCCTGCTCAGGATAATTGTATTCTTCAGTGGCAAGTGAGGAAACATGTATGCCCGTTTCTCCCGGAGCCTGGAAACAGTAAGGAGAGAACAGGGGATGCTTCTTGTCGTACCCCGGAACCAGGGCCACGGTGGATCCCACTATCACGGGATTGTTCTCGACTATGCGGCGCGACACGGCGTAGAGGCTGTCCGGCACTTCGAGGGCCCACTGGGCGAGCCACACGCTGTTGCGGACGGCCGCCTCGGCCTGGTCGATGATGTTGATGATCTTGAGTTTGGTGGCTTCCAGCTGGCTCTCGGCCCGCCTGGTCGCCTCTTCCTTGATGCCCTTCTGCGAGAAATAGTATTGCACGATTCCCGTGGCCTCGAGGGTGAGGGCGGCCACAATCACCAGAAGCAGGCCGGCGCGGGCCGACTGCTTCAGGAAAACCTTGTTGACAGTATCTTTCAGTTTCATAATACGGAGGTGAGGGCGGCCCTGAATTCAGGCATGGGGCGTCTGGTGTCTCTTTCGATGATGATTGTCTTCAGTCCGGCGTAGGGCCGTATAAGTTCTTCGGCCTCAGCGACGGTGGTGCCTTCTCCGAAATATGCCGGCACGAAGCTCTGCCAGAATTTCACCGAGAGGGATTTTGGCATGTGGAAGGTCTCCTTGATGAAGGCCTCCTCGCTCAGGCAGCAGCAGACATAGACCATTCCCAGGTCGAAGAGGTGATTACCGTAGCAGAAGTCGCCCAGGTCGATGAAATATCTCTTGTCACCTGCGAAAATGGCGTTGCTGAACTGCAGGTCGCCGTGGATGGCTGTATCCTCGTCCGGGGTATCGGCGATGAACTTGCCTATCTTGTCCTTCTCTGCCGTACTGAAGAAAGGATTCTCCGCAAGCAGACGGTAGTAGCGTTCCTTGACGTTTTCAAACTGGGTAGTATCTACCTTCGTAGCGTGGAGCTTGAGGCACATCTGTGCGAATTCCGCGGCGAACCGGTCCAGTTTCTCCGGCTCGTCGGCGGTTGCACGTGAGTATGACTTCTTTCCAAGGATTCGGTGGAATCGTATGCCGTAACGGCCGTCTTCCGTTACCACGTATTCTCCCGGCTCCGGGGTCGGAATGCCAAGATCATATACTTTGCGGGCGAGCAGCATCTCGTCCAGCGGCTGCCGGATCTTGCCGGGGAAGTAGAGCTTGAGCATTACGGACGGATCGCTCTTGTGGTCGTAACTTTCGCCATTGGCCCCTCCGCCGGAGAGGACGTAGTCGTCGAGGGATATTTTCAATGCTTCCATACCTGGTCGATAAGATTTTCGAATTCTTTGAATGCAAAGGTGTCCTGCAGTTCTCTCAAGGAGTCGGCAAGGCCGCGGTAGTGCCATTCGTGGTCGGCAGGATTCTTGGTATGGAATATATTCCAGAAAGAATCTCCCTTCACGGCATAGTCGCGGGCTATGGCGCGCATGTTGGAGAGTTTGTCTCCGAGTGCCACCATTTTGGCGTCATGAGATGAGCGAGCGAGCCTTTCGATGGCGGCCTTCTTGCGCGCGTGCCAGCTATCTTCCTCGCACAATCCTTCTTCGAACGTGTCGCT
>ONFK01000247.1 GCA_900317065.1 uncultured Bacteroidales bacterium | reverse complement strand
AAACTCGCATCAAAAAAGGAATACGCCTTCGCCTGCCTCATTCCCGAATTCAAAAAGGGCGACTACTGGGAAGAAATGAACAAGGGCTTTCTCGCCGCTGCAAAAGACTACTCTTCCTACAGCATCAATCTCACAATAAGGTACTACGACCAGAACGACATCCGCTCGTTCATAAAGGAAAGCGAGGCCATCCTCGATTCGAAGCCGTCGGGAGTCATAATGAATACCGTATTCCGCGAAGAAGTCACCACATTCACCTCCGCTCTCGAGCAGGCGGGAATCCCCTACGCCTTCGTGGACAACAAAATAGACGAGCTCGGCTACACCATATATTATGGTATCGATCCCTACAAAAGCGGAGCGTTCGGAGCCTATCTTCTCACCAACCGGATGGAAATCGGGGAAATCGCCCTGGTGCGACTCCTGCGCGACCCGAGCCACAAGGCCGACCCGAACCGTCCCCGCCGCCACGGGTTCACCGATTACATAGAAGACCATTTCCCGGCATGCAGGATACACACGGTGTTCATCGATCCGGAAGATGAGGCCGCCACCCTGAATACGCTCGAGGACTTTTTCCGCGCACATCCGTCGGTACACCATTTCGCCATGACCAATTCGCGCGTATTCCTGCTGGGAGAGTTCCTGCGAAAGCATCCGGATCCGAAACGGATAGTGGTCGGCTTCGACGATCTCGAGAAGAATCTCGCCTGCCTGAAAGAAGGTCTCGTCGACTGCCTGGTGACGCGTCATATTTCCATGCAGGCATATAATGCGCTCACGACCTTCGCCGACTGCATCATCCGGAACAAGAAGCCGGAAAACAGGAACAACTTCGTCCACATGGACATCCTTACCCAAATGAATCTGGACAATTATTGATATGGACCTCAGACACCTTGCGCTCAGCCTCCTGCTCGCTATTTCTTGCGGATGTTGCCGCGATGCGGCCATGGTTTCCACCGACGCTCCCCTGACGACCGAATATCTGCCCGCAACAAGAATCCTCTGGACTGCAGGCGCGCCGGAAGGCAGCGGCAAGCTTCTCAAAGCCTTCTGCGGGCAAGTTGCGGTAAACGAGCCGGAAGTCTGCACCCTTCATTCAGGGGATGCCATCCTGCTTGATTTCGGCCGCGAACTGCACGGGGGCCTGCGCATCACGGGCGCCATCCGGGACAGCAAGGCGACGCCCCGGGTCCGCATACGTTTCGGGGAATCAGTTTCCGAGGCGATGAGCGACGTGGCGACGACTACCGCCACCAACGAGCACTCCCTGCGCGATTTCGAAGCATCCCTCCCCTGGCTCGGCTCCTTCGAGACCGGAAATACAGGTTTCAGGTTCGTGCGGATCGACATTCTGGACGACGGGGGCTCTCCCCTGCCGATCGTCGCGGTTGAAGCGAAGAGCATCCTCCGGGATCTCCCCTACCTCGGTTCTTTCCGATGCAGCGACGAGAGGCTGAACGCCATCTGGCAGACCGCCGCATATACAGTGCACCTCAACATGCAGGACTATGTCTGGGACGGCATCAAACGGGACCGCCTGGTCTGGATAGGCGACATGCATCCGGAGGTCATGACAATAAACACAGTATTCGGCAGTCAGGATGTCGTGCGGAAGAGTCTGGATTTCGCCCGCGACGGCACCGGGCCGGACGAATGGATGAACGGCATCTGCTCCTACTCGATGTGGTGGTGCATAATCCAGCGGGACCTTTATCTATATACCGGCAATCTGGCTTATCTGCAGGAACAGCACGGGTACATCTCCGCCCTGCTCAGGAAAATCGCGTCCTGCAGGGACGGCTCGCGCGAGAATTTCAAGGAAGGGCGCTTCATAGACTGGCCGACTTCGGAGAATCCGCAGTCTGTCCACCAGTGCCTGCAGGCGATGATGAGCATGACGATGAAGTCGGGGATGGATATCGCCGCCGCGCTGAAAGACAAGGCCCTGTATGAAGATTGCAGCGCCTGCGCACGGGAGCTTTCTTCATACGAGCCCTCCGAACCGGCCACGAAACAGGCTGCCGCATTCATGACACTGGCAGGGATCCTTCCCGAAGCGGAAGGGGCAGAGACGATTGCCGAGGGCGGTCCGGACGGGTTCGCCACCTTCACGGGATACTATATGCTGGAAGCACTTGCCGCAGCCGGGAGATATGACGATGCCATGCAGATCATTTCCGACTACTGGGGCGGGATGCTCGACCTGGGGGCGACTTCGTTCTGGGAAGACCTGAAATACTCCGATCTTGCCAAGGCCGGATGCATCGACGACTTCGTGCCGGAAGATGTCTACGACATACACAAGGATGGCGGGGCATACTGCTACGAAGGCCTGCGGCACAGTTTCTGCCACGGCTGGGCTTCCGGGCCCGCCCCGTGGATGAGCAGGCACGTCCTCGGCGTCGAGCCGCTTGAACCCGGGTTCAGGAAGGTGCGCATAGAGCCCCATCTCGGGCATCTGGACTGGGCGGAAGGCACTTTCCCTACGCCAAACGGCCTGATACATGTTTCTGCACGCAAGACGGAAGGCGGCAAAACAATAAGCGACATAAGCCTCCCAAAAGGTGTAAGACGCGTCCGTTAGCAAAGGATTATCAAAAAAAGGGTTGTCTCTGCGCAAGATTAAGCGAATCTCGGATTTACAAGAAAAAACGACAATATGAGAAAAACAATCCTTTTGACTGTCCTGCTGGCGATGCTGCCGTCCATGCTGCATGCGCAGCAGGGATGGAAGGGGAAGTTGGAACTTAGCGCCAAC
>ONFK01000249.1 GCA_900317065.1 uncultured Bacteroidales bacterium | reverse complement strand
CCGACGGTGTAGACCATGGGCATCTCCTTGGGATCGAACACGCTCTCGTAGAGGCGCTTCCAGTCGTCGATCTCGGTATACTTCTTGGCATTCCATGCGGGGCTGTCCACAAGGTCGCCCACGACCACCACGGCATCGAGCCCACCGAACTTCTCCGCATAGTCGCGCTCCTGTATGAGGGCGCTGCGGAACTTGTAGGCGGGCACGGTCTGGTAGCCGTTCACGTGCGTATCGCTGATGACGGCAAGATTTGCGACCACCTTTTTGGGATTGAAGTCTCTGGAGAACGCGGCGACGCTCACAAACAGGGCCACGCCGAGAAAGAGTTTTCTAAGCATTTTTGAAAAGGGCTTTTACGAGGGCCGGGACATCGGCCACCTTTACAACTTTGATTTCTTTGGGCAGATTGTCTGGTAGCGGGGTGTAGGAGCTGACGAAAATCCGCTTGAATCCGAGGCGGGAGGCTTCGGCTATACGGCGGTCAGTCTGCCCTACGGGGCGGATTTCTCCGCTCAGGCCCACCTCGCCTGCGAAACAGCAGTCGCCGGAGAGCGAGTAGTCGAAATTCGAAGACAGCACGGCGGCAATCACCGCGAGATCGGCGGCAGGATCGCTTACCTTAAGGCCTCCGGCCATGTTCAGGAAGACGTCCTTGGCGCTAAGGTGGAAGCCGGCGCGCTTTTCGAGCACTGCGAGGAGCATATTCAGGCGGCGGGTGTCAAAGCCCGTGGCGGAGCGCTGGGCAGTGCCGTAGACGGCACTGGACACCAGGGCCTGAACCTCGAAGAGGAGGGGCCTGGTGCCATCGAGCATTGCGCAGATGGCCGCTCCGCTGAGGCCGGCCTCATGCATGGGAATCAGCATCTCCGAAGGATTCGCGACTTCGCGCAGGCCGGTGCCGGTCATCTCGAAGACCGCTATCTCGGAGGTTGAGCCGAAACGATTCTTGATGCTGCGAAGTATCCTGTACGAGCCCCTGTTCTCTCCCTCGAACTGAAGGACGACGTCTACTATATGCTCAAGGATCTTGGGCCCTGCGATATATCCGTCCTTGGTGATATGGCCGATGAGGATGACAGGCACGCCGCTCTCCTTGGCGAAGCGCAGCAGCATCGCCGCCACCTCTTTTATCTGGCTCACGCTGCCGGGCGTAGACTCCACCGTCTCGGTGAACATCGTCTGCACCGAATCCACGATCATCAGTTCCGGCCGTATCTCCTCCGCCTCTGCGATCACCGACTCTATCTTCGTCTCGGTGAACACCAGTGTCTGCTCGTCGGGAGAACCGCCCCCTGACGGAACGGCAAGCCTGTCCGCCCGCATCTTCACCTGACGCGCACTCTCCTCGCCCGTAACATACAGCGTCTTGAGCCCGGACGCCAGCGGAATCTGAAGGCTGAGTGTGGACTTCCCGATGCCGGGCTCACCGCCTATCAGCACCAGGGACCCGGGCACGATGCCGCCGCCCAGGAGTCTGTCCACTTCCGGAAGACCGAGCAGGAGGCGGGGCTCCTTGCTTCGGTCTATTTCTTTGAGATATACAGGTTTACGGCTGTTCGAAGCCTTTGCCGCAAGGCCTTTGGATCCGCTGCCGGCAGATTTCTTCTCTACCGGAGCCTCCACCATGGTGTTCCACTCGCCGCACGCAGGGCAGCGCCCCATCCACTTGGGGCTTTCGTTGCCGCAGTTGGTGCAGTACCACAAAGACTTCGCCGCGGCCATGGCTCTACCTCATTTCAGCAGCCTCGACCGCCTTGAAGTACTTGTAACTGCTCACGCGGAGTTCGCCGGCAGCGTCTTCGTCCATGACCACTATGCCATCCGGATGGTTCTGCAGGGCGGAAACGGTGTTCTTGTGGGTGATGGGACCTTCGATGGCTTCGCCTATGGCGCGGGCCTTCTTGGGGCCGAATGCCATGATTACCACCTCTTTTGCTCCGAGTACGGTGGCAACGCCTACCGACATCGCCTGCTTGGGGACGAGATTGACATCTCCTCCGAAGAAGCGGGAGTTTACACGGATGGTGTCATCGGTGAGAGTGACTACGCGGGTGCGGCTCTGCAGGGGGGAGAAGGGCTCGTTGAAAGCGATGTGCCCGTCTTCGCCTATGCCGCCGAGGAAGAGGTCGAATCCGCCTGTGGCGGCAATCTTCTCTTCGTAGGATGCGCACTCGGCCGCGAGGTCGGGAGCATTGCCGTCCAGTATATGGATGTTCTCGCGGGGAATGTCGATATGGTCGAAGAGATTATGATACATGAAACTGTGGTAGCTCTCCGGATGCTCGACGGGAAGCCCCACGTACTCATCCATGTTGAAAGTTATCACGTTCTTGAAGCTGAGCTCGCCGGCCTTGTTCTTGCGGACGAGTTCGGCATAAACCTTCAGCGGAGTGGATCCGGTGGGCAGCCCCAGAACGAAGGGTTTGTCACTGACTTTCGCCTTTGCCTTGATGGCGTCGGCGATGCGGTCGGCCACCCAGAGGGCGGCCTCTTTCTCTGTGTCTCTGATTATTACTTTCATATTATCTCAATCTTTATTCAATGCCAATTTACATCTTTTTTATCATTATCCCATACAAAAATTCGATTATCGCTCCCTGATGAAATATTATTTATATAAAAGAGCGCATCCTATTACGCAGAAATCAACTTACGGCTAGTCAATGCGTATATGACAACCAACGCGCATGATACTAAAGTTGATATGATAGCAATAGGCATGG
>ONFK01000251.1 GCA_900317065.1 uncultured Bacteroidales bacterium | reverse complement strand
CTTCCTCTATAAAAATAAAAGCATCGGGAGACTATTCATTCCAGTCTGACCATACCATGAGGCTGGCCTCCCACGGTTATGACCTTTACATAAGCCGCGGCGGCAAATGGATATGGGCAGAGAATGTGGCGCCCTCCCCCACGCAACCAGATGCCATCATGTCCCTCATAAACAACATGGACACAACCATGAAGGAGTGCCTTCTGTATTTCCCCATCTACAGTTCTATGGATTCCATCCAGATTGGTGTTGAAGAAGGGAGCACTCTGGAGGCCATTGAAAGCCCCTTCCGGCACCGCATTGCAATATACGGCTCAAGCTATACCCACGGAATATCCACCAGCCGCGCCGGAATGTCCTATCCCGCCCAGTTCACCCGCCGTACGGGCTTGCAGATGCTTTCCCTCGGCTGCAGCGGCAATTGCAAAATGCAACCATATTTTGCCACGGTGCTGGAGGACGTAGAGGCCGATGCCTATGTATTTGACACTTTCTCCAACCCGGACGGCAAGATGATAAGGGAAAGGCTCTTTCCATTCATCGAGCGCATGAGCAAGGCCCATCCCGGGAAGCCGCTTATTTTCCAGCAGACCATACCCCGGGAAAGGGGCAATTTTGACTATCGCACAGAAGACCGGGAGTACGACAGGCGGCATACGGCAGATTCTCTCATGCGCATTGCTGTAAAGAAATACAAGGACGTTTATTTTATCCAGACAAATGCCGGCGACGGCTCCCACGAATGGGCCGTGGACGGCATCCATCCGGACGACTACGGCTACTACCTCTGGATGCGCTCCATAGAAAAGCCTCTCCTTAGAATCCTCCGCCGTTACGGAATCAAGTAAGCGCCCCTTCCCTGGGTGCCGCGGATTTGCTTTTTTTCTGCAGGTTCAGTATATTTGTGGTCTATGGGCGATAAAGGCAATCCTACCATCTTCGATGTGGCGCGCCTTGCGGGCGTTGCGAGGGGCACCGTGGACCGGGTAGTCTACAACCGCGGCGGCGTTTCGGAAAAAACCGCCGGCAAGGTGCGTGATGCCATTGCCAAGCTCGGCTACAGCGCAAATCCGGTTGCAGCAAGGCTTGCTTCGAAAAAGCGCTACACCATAGCCTGCCTCATTCCAGAGGCCGGGCCCGGGGACTATTGGGACGTGGTGAAGGACGGATTCTTCCAGGCTGCCGAGGCTGACAGGTCGCACTCGGTGAGCGTTAGCCTGCACCGTTTCGACACCGACAGTCTGGAGTCGTACCGGGAGGCCTGCCGCGAAGTGCTGGAAAGCCGCCCCTCCGGGGTGGTGATGAACGTGGTGTTCGAGGATGAACTCAGGCTCTTTACGGCCGAACTCCTGAAGCAAGGTATTCCGTACGCCTTCGTGGACCGCAAAGTGGACGATCTACCATACACCGTATATTGCGGGGCCGACCCCTGGGATGCCGGTTATCTGGGAGCCTATCTGCTCACCCACAGGCAGCAGGTGGGCGACATAGCTTTCGTACGTATCCGCCGAAAATCCCCTGCCGATCCGAACAAACTCCGCCGCGACGGCTTCATGCGCTACCTTCGCGATCATCTGCCCGGATGCCGCGTTTCTACCGTGTTCATTCCTCCTGAAAACCCTGATGAAGCGCTCAATATTCTGGAAGATTTCTGCAGGAAACATCCTGAAATAAAGCACTTTACCATGGCCAATTCGCGCGTGCACCTAATGGTGCCATTCCTTCGCATGCATCCCGACCCGGAGCGCAGCGTGGTAGGTTACGACGATCTGCAGCGCAACCTCGATGCCGTACGCGAAGGCCTGGTGGAGTATTTAGTGACGCGCCGCTCCCCCATGCAGGCCTACAACGTAGTGTCACTGTTCGCGGAGAGCCTCATAGCTGGGAAAGCCCCACAGCGCCGCGACCATTACATGCACATGGACATCCTGGGCCGCCTGAACCTCAAAGATTACGAATTGTAAATAATGAAACGCCCGTGTTCCGATTCTTCCTATGTCCCGATTAGCAAAAGGTAGACACACCCATAGCTGTTGTCCAAATGTTGTCCAACTAACGAAAAACAGCCCGTAGAACTCGCTCTAAAGACTGTTTCGGTGCCCCGGGCGGGACTTGAACACCGCAATCTTCCCCTCCAGTTTCTCCTGCAGGGATTCCGGATCAAGGCCCTTGTGGCGGGCCTTCACCTCAAACTCATAGCGGTGGTCGGCCATCTCCATCCCTTCCTCTTCCGACAAGTACCAAAGGTCATAGTAGTCACGCGGCTGGGTTCTGGACAGGAGTGAACGCATCTTCTCCGTCATCACCTCATCCAGGGAGTAGCACTGGACCGTGCAATCCTCCTGGTCGGTATATGAATCAAACATCGGCCGGTTCTCCAGCTTGAAACAGAGCTTCTCCGTCCTGGAGATGTCCACTTTCACGCTCTTGTTCGCACCCACGCCGCCCAGCGGTCCCACATAAGTGATATAGAAATTGATATTCCCCGTCTCGTGGATGCCGAAATCCTCCATTGCAAGCGGGATATTGGCTTCCTCACGGACATACTGGAACACCTCCTTGAACGCATCCTGGATGGCCTCGTTGGAAATGCTGTCATCCACAAGCGTGAAATCGAGGTCTTCCGAATAACGGTAGTCCTTGAAGTAGAACTTCTTGAGCACCGTGCCACCCTTGAACGCCAGCGCCTTGGACAGCACCCCATTCGCCGCCACGCCGG
>ONFK01000256.1 GCA_900317065.1 uncultured Bacteroidales bacterium | reverse complement strand
TTCAAAAATGACCGCATGTCATCTCTGTATTTCCCGTTCCATTCTGCCCACCGGTTCCAGGCAGGGAAGCTTCCGACCTGATACAGACCGCCGGCGTCCCAGGCCTCGGCGATCAGCTTCACATCGGCAAGCAGCGGATCCTTCGCAAGCCGCTGCAGAAGCGGCGGATACTGCATCGGCGAACCATCTTCATTTCGCCCGAGAATGCTGGCAAGATCAAATCGGAATCCGTCAATATGATAATTTGTCACCCAATGATGCAGGCATTCCACGATCATCTCCTGGACAACCGGGTGATTGCAGTTCACCGTATTGCCGCAGCCGGAGAAGTTGTAATAGTCGCCCTCCGGTGTCAGCATATAGTAGATATTGTTGTCAAAGCCCTTGAAATTGATGAAAGAGCCATTCTCATTTCCCTCTGCCGTGTGGTTGAATACGACATCCAGGATGACCATGATGCCTGCTTCATGGAGACTGCGGATCAGCTCCCTGAGCTCACTGCCTTCCCGGTTGTACTCCTCCCGGAAGGTGTAGCTCGCGTTCGGCGCAAAGTAGCTGACCGTATTGTAGCCCCAGTAATCCATCAGGCGCTTGCCTTCGTGGTTGCGCAGGTCCTGCATCTCATCGAATTCAAAGATCGGCATCATCTCCACCGCAGTGACGCCAAGCCATTTCAGATAGGGGATCTTCTCGCGCAGACCCTCAAAAGTGCCCGGCGCGGAAACGCCTGCATTTGCACCCATCGTAAATCCACGCACATGCAGCTCGTAGATGATCAGGTCTTCCATATTCAGACGCTGATAGGAATGATCGCCCCAGTCATACGCATGGCGCACGACCCTCGCATGGTACACGCCCTCTTCCGACTGCCGCTCTCCCCATACCTTCTGGCCGGTGACAGCCTTTGCATAGATATCCAGCAGGACATGGTTCTTGTCGAACAGAAGTCCCTTCTTCGGATCCCACGGGCCGTCCACGCGATAGGCATATTCAAACTGCGTGATATCAAGTCCGAATACAACCATCGACCACACATCCCCGATCCGATAATTCTCCGGAAATGGAATCACTGCGTAGGGTTCCTTCTCCAGCCGCCGGAACAAAAGCAGTTCAACGGCGGAGGCCCCATTGGAATGGATCGTGAAGCTGACCGCTCCTCCATATCCCAGCGCATGAGCTCCGTACTGTTCGTACAGTCCGGGGCAGACGGCATATCCCGCCACGCTCTCCCTGGGCTGGAGCATGTCTATATCCTGCTGAATGTTATAGTTCGCCATATCTTCATACTTTCCCCGCGGGCATGCATCGCCCGCGCAGGGTTATTTGCTTCCTGTATCTATTATCTATGCGCACCCGCAGGCCTTTGGCCTGGTTGGTTACGTAAGGAAGGGGAGGCCGGCAAAACACCAGTCTCCCCCTTTCTTTCAGGATATCACTGTTCTGAGTCCGGCCGCTGATCTGATGACCCGCGTCCGTTCAGCCATCTTCCATCAAAGCTTCGGGCCAGCCTCAACCAGAGCCTTGCCGGCTTCGTTGGTCTCATACTTCTTGAAGTTCTTGATGAAACGCTCTGCAAGATCTTTTGCCTTCGCATCCCACTCGGAAGCATCCGCATAGGTGTCGCGCGGATCCAGGATCGCCGGATCAACGCCCGGAAGCTCTGTCGGAACCTCGAAATCGAAGTACGGAATCTTCTTGGTCGGAGCCTTCAGCACATCGCCATTCAGGATCGCGTCGATGATGCCGCGGGTATCCTTGATGGAGATACGCTTGCCGGTGCCGTTCCAGCCGGTGTTGACCAGGTAGGCCTTGGCGCCGCTCTTTTCCATCTTCTTAACCAGTTCCTCAGCATACTTGGTGGGATGCAGTTCGAGGAAGGCCTGGCCGAAGCAGGCGGAGAAGGTGGGGGTGGGCTCGGTGATGCCGCGCTCGGTACCGGCCAGCTTGGCGGTGAAGCCGCTCAGGAAGTAATACTTGGTCTGTTCGGGGGTCAGAATGCTCACGGGCGGCAGCACGCCGAAGGCGTCAGCGCTCAGGAAGATAACGTTCTTGGCATCGGGGCCGGCGGACACGGGGTTCACGTTCTTAACGATCTTCTCGATGTGCTCGATCGGATAGCTCACGCGGGTGTTCTCGGTCACGCTCTTGTCAGCGAAGTCGATCTTGCCGTTTTCGTCAACAGTGACGTTCTCCAGCAAGGCGTCGCGACGGATGGCGTTGTAGATGTCGGGCTCGCTGTCCTTGTCCAGGTTGATAACCTTGGCGTAGCAGCCGCCTTCGAAGTTGAACACGCCGTTGTCGTCCCAGCCGTGTTCGTCATCGCCGATCAGCAGACGCTTGGGGTCGGTGGACAGGGTGGTCTTGCCGGTGCCGCTCAGACCGAAGAAGATGGCAGTGTTCTTGCCTTCCATATCGGTGTTGGCGGAGCAGTGCATGGAGGCAATGCCCTTCAGCGGCAGGTAGTAGTTCATCATGGAGAACATACCCTTCTTCATTTCGCCGCCGTACCAGGTGTTCAGGATAACCTGCTCACGGCTGGTGATGTTGAAGGCAACAGCGGTCTCGCTGTTCAGGCCCATGGCCTTGTAGTCATCCACCTTGGCCTTGGAAGCGGCGTAGACGACGAAGTCGGGCTCAAAGTTCGCCAGTTCTTCTTCGGAGG
>ONFK01000257.1 GCA_900317065.1 uncultured Bacteroidales bacterium | reverse complement strand
CAACGCCGCCTACGCGGGCAAATTCTACGGCTGGCAGTGCTTCCTGTCCAGCGCGGCAAACAAGCTATCCCAGTGTCTGGATGTTTGCAGTCATGAGTTTACCCACTGCGTCACCTCTTCGGTCATGACCTATAACGCGTATATGAATGATTATGGCGCGATCAATGAGGCCATGAGTGATATTCAGGGAAAAACCTGCCAGATGATGATGGACGGACGGGAGAATACCTCCTGGATTCTGGGCGACAAGAGCACCACGCAGGTTCGCAGCATGGAATCCCCGCATGATTTCCAGCAGCCTCAGTTTACATGGGATCTTTATTACGTTCCCAATGTGAAAATCCCGACTTTGCTCAATGACCAGGGCGGCGTTCACGGAAATTCCTCGCTGCTCAACTATCTGGCCTGGATGCTGTATGAAAAGGCGGGAATGACGCTTGAGGAAGGCCGCGCGTTCTGGTTCACGGTTGACTGTGCCATGGTTCCGGGCTCGGATTATCCGCAGCTGGTCCATCTTCTGCCCTGGGCACTGAAAGCAGCCGGTCTTGAAAAGTACGAAAATGATCTGCAGCAGGCGCTTGAGACCACGCGTCTTGGCGTGCAGGAGATGCCGGAGACATACGACGCAAACCGGGCACTGCTGACCATGACGCTGCCGGACAATGAGGTATTTAACGACGGAAACTGGGTCATGATGCTCTATACGCTGAATACAGATAAACTGGTCGCCAGTTTCAAGAGTATCTTTAGCCGGCTGATGATGGGCGATTTCAGCGTTCTTCCGCCTTCCGTCGGCGACTTTGTGGGATTGTTTACCGAACTGATCAACGGCGGGAACGAAACCGAGGCAGTCAATACGGATGGGAAAAATCCGGAGGAGAAGGCGTCCACGGAGTCTGAAACGGAAGATGAGATTAATGAGCTTCTGAAAGGTGAACTGGGCGACTGGCTGAAGGAGCATTTCGGCGGCGTTCTTTATAACGCCAACACGAATGCCGGACAGGATGGACACACCATGCGTGTGGTAACCGTCCCCGGACATTCCCTGCCGATCCTGATGCATGGCGTCTGGAACGACTCAATCAGCACCCTGGAAGAGAATTCAATCCTCGTTTATTTTGCCGGCAACTGGATTGACATCGGCTCGCTGGAGCAGATTCCTGAGGATGAGATGGAGAAAGCCTTGAAGGAACAGGTGGATAAGTTCATGGCGAACCTCAACTTTGATGACCTGAGCAGCATCGTTTCCGCCCTGTTTTACCGGATTGAAGGCGGAAAGATCAATACCCTTCCCAGCGAAGGACTTGATTCTGTGAAGCCGGCCGAACTCACATTGGACCCCACGGCGGAAAATACGGAGATCCCGACCGTCATCGTGGAACAGTTCTTCGTTTCCAACAAGAGCGATATCAGCCGCTGGGACAATCCCGAAGGCTATCAGCTGATCGCACAGAAATATTATTCCGCTTTGTGCAGATATCTTTCCATTGATGAAAGAACCTTCGAAGAGGAAACAGAAGAAAACACACAGACACAGCCCTGAGCATCCGGCATCCGGATGCTTTTTTAACGCGCGCATACGCGGATAAAATCCTATATACCCTGTCGGCAATCGCACCCCCAAGGTAATTACCATGGACATGAAAATCTACCACGACGAGGATGCCGACCTCGGAGTCCTGAAAGGCAAGAAGATCGCAGTTCTCGGATACGGTGCACAGGGCCGCGCACAGGCTCTCTGCTTCCGCGACTCCGGACTCGACGTCATCGTCGGAGTCAGGGAGAACGGAGCATCCTGGAACAAGGCAAAGGAAGACGGCGGAATGAAGGTCACCACCATGGACAAGGCCGCCGCCGAGGGAGACGTCGTCATGATGCTCCTGCCCGACGAGATCCAGCCCGAGATCTACGACAAGTACGTCAAGGACAACCTCAAATCCGGAGCAGCCCTCGAGTTCGCCCACGGATTCTCCATCACCTACAAGCTCATCGTTCCCCCCAAGGACGTCGATGTCATCATGATGGCACCCAAGTCCCCCGGAGACGCGGAGAGGCAGCAGTTCGTCGAGGGATTCGGAGTCCCCGCCCTCATCGCCGTCCACCAGGACTACAGCGGAAAGGCCAAGGACATCGCCCTCGCCCTCGCAAAGGGAATGGGCTGCACCCGCGCCGGAACCTTCGCCGTCGACAACTTCGACCAGGAGACCAAATCTGACCTGTTCGGCGAGCAGGCCATCGAGTGCGGAGGTCTCTCCAAGCTCATCGAGGAAGGATTCAACACCCTCGTCAAGCAGGGCTTCCCCCCGATCGTCGCATACTTCGAGTGCTGCCACGAGTGCAAGCTCATCATCGACCTCGTCGTCAAGGGCGGTATGCCCTACATGTGGAACGTCTGCTCCAACACCGCCAAGTACGGCGGTCTGACCCGCAGGGACCTCATCATCACCGACGAGTCCGTCAAGGGAATGCAGAAGGTCTACGACATGATCGAGTCCGGAGAGTTCAAGAAGGAGTGGCGCGCCGAGTACGAGCAGAACCACCTCGCCAAGCTCCACGCCCTCATGGACGCAGACTCCAAGACCCTCCTCGAGACCACCGGTAAAGAGGTCAGGGCTCTCTTCGAGCGCAAGAACTGATTAAACTCCAAACGGAGGA
>ONFK01000268.1 GCA_900317065.1 uncultured Bacteroidales bacterium | reverse complement strand
GGAGCCGTGCTGCGCCTCCGCAGCCAGATGGCATACGCCATCCATGAGTATTTCCACTCAAAGGGCTTCGTCTATCTGCACACCCCTCTCATCACGGCCTCCGACGCCGAGGGAGCGGGCAACATGTTCCAGGTGACGACCCTCGACCTCAACGCGCCCCTCCCCCGCGACAAGAAGGGAGGAATAGACTACGGCAAGGATTTCTTCGGCCGCAGGACCTCGCTCACCGTCAGCGGACAGCTTGAAGGGGAACTCGGCGCCACCGCACTAGGAGAAATCTATACCTTCGGCCCGACCTTCCGCGCCGAGAACTCCAACACTCCCCGCCACCTTGCGGAATTCTGGATGATAGAGCCCGAGATGGCCTTCTACGACATCAAGGACAACATGGCCCTCGCAGAAGACTTCATCAAGAGCCTGGTGCGCTACGCCCTCGACAACTGCCGGAGCGACCTCCAGTTCCTTAACGACCGCTATGACTCCGAACTCATCTCCCGCCTGGAAAGCGTGGTGAACACCGAATTCAAGGTACTCACCTACACCGAGGGCATCGAGATCCTCGAGAAGGCCGTGGCAGACGGGCACAAGTTCGAGTATCCCGTCAGCTGGGGCGTGGACCTGCAGAGCGAGCACGAGCGTTATCTGGTGGAGAACCACTTCCAGCGCCCGGTCATCCTCACCGACTACCCCAAGGACATCAAGGCCTTCTACATGAAGCAGAACGAGGACGGGAAGACGGTGCGCGCAATGGACGTGCTCTTCCCGAAGATTGGCGAAATCATCGGCGGAAGCGAGCGCGAGGCCAGCTTCGAGAAGCTGAACGCACGCATCGACGAACTCGGAATGAGCCACCGCACCCTCGAGTGGTATCTCGACACCCGCCGTTTCGGAAGCTGCCCTCACAGCGGCTTCGGCCTCGGATTCGAGAGACTGCTGCTCTTCGTCACGGGCATGCAGAACATCCGCGACGTCATTCCTTTCCCGAGAACTCCGAAAAACGCAGAATTCTAGTATATGCTGGTAATTGGAATAGCCGGCGGATCCGGTTCCGGCAAAACGACGGTCGTAAAGGCCATCAAGGACAGACTCAAGGAAGACGTGGTGGTCATCCCCCAGGATGCCTACTACAAGGATTCCAGCAACCTTACCGACGAGCAGAAGCGCAATCAGAACTTCGACCACCCGGACGCCATCGACTGGGACCTTCTCTGCAAGCAGCTCTCCGAGCTCAAGGATGGAAAGACCGTGCACCAGCCGGTGTACTCGTACATCAGCTGCTCCAGGTCCAAGACTGAAACCGTCACAGTGAATCCGGCCGACGTGATCATCATCGAGGGCATTCTCATCTTCACCTGCAAGAAACTGCGAGACCAGATGGACATCAAGCTCTTCGTGGACGCCGATGACGACGACCGCCTGATGCGCGTGATGGCCCGCGACATACGCGAGCGGGGCAAGAACGTGGAATGGGTCATCGAGCGTTACAGCAAGACGGTGAAGCCCATGTACCTGCAGTTCATCGAGCCCAGCAAGCGCTACGCCGACATCATCATCCCCCAGGGAGGTCACAACCGCGTGGCAATAGGCATGATCCTCAACACAGTCGAGAAGGCTCTCCGCAAGGAGAAGAGGAGCGAGCAGTAGCATGCGCATCTCCAAGGACGACCGCGCGGGATTGTACATCACCATAATCGTACACCTGCTGATACTCATCATCCTGATGGGTGTCAAGCTCGGTGCCGTCCTTAAAAAGGAGAGTTCTTTCGTGCTGGATTTCACCAAGCTCGAACAGGTTGAGAAGCTTAAGAAGGAGTTGGATCTGAAGCAGGCCATCAACGACCGGCTCAACGAGATGCTCGCCGGCGGATACGAGCCCGTGCGCAACATCGCCGTGGACCGTTCGGCGCTGAAAGACGACCGCCATTCCGCAGAAGATGCGGAGCAGCTTTACAAGGATGCCGAGAAACTGAAACACGACCTCCAGACGCCTTTCGAAATCCCGGAGGACAACAGCGTCGTGGCAGCCCCGGAGCCGAAGAAGGAGAAGCCGCGGGAGGAGCCGAAATACAGCGGTCCTTCCGTGCTCTCGTACGAACTTGAGGGCCGCAAGGCAAGCCGCCTGCCTATTCCCGCCTACCGCTGCATAGGAGCCGGAGAAGTCCGGGTGAACATCACCGTAGACCGTCAGGGAACTGTGACCGGAGCCAAGGTCGACGACGGAAGTTCCGCCGCCGACGGCTGCCTGCGTTCCTTTGCCGTGCGTGCCGCGAGGATGTCGAAGTTCTCGATGAGCACCACCGCCCCGGACAGGCAGCAGGGGTATATCATTTATCAGTTTGTAGCACAATAACAACATCGAATAACCAATTATGAAACATTTGCGTATATGGTCACTGATGGCCATTATCCTCCTGCCTCTGATGCAGTCCTGCCTCGCCGGCAAATTCATGTGCAATTACGCCCTGAA
>ONFK01000259.1 GCA_900317065.1 uncultured Bacteroidales bacterium | reverse complement strand
AGCGGATGAGAAACCGGCTGCAGAGGCGATGGCAACCATTGCAAAGCAGAGGCCGATGCTTACCAGCAGGAGGATTTCGTCGTTGAGATACCTGCGCGCTTTTTTCAGCAGAGTGGGAATCAGATAGATGCCGACCACGAAAACCAGTATGATGAAAAATACGAGTTTTGTGAGGGCGCCCACAAGTTCTCCTCCGGCAAACTGATTGGATACGGCCATTGTTGACAGCAGTACCATCAGCAGGATTGCAATCAGGTCTTCAACCA
This sequence comes from uncultured Bacteroidales bacterium, assembly GCA_900317065.1. Classification (GTDB taxonomy): domain Bacteria; phylum Bacteroidota; class Bacteroidia; order Bacteroidales; family UBA932; genus Cryptobacteroides. The sequence goes on along the minus strand of ONFK01000259.1, from coordinate 2,352 downwards.
CCAGTGTACCGAACACCAACCCGGCGTAGGGCTTGTTCTTTAGCCCCATATCATCGTAGGACTTCAGCACAACGGCAGTGGAGGACATAGACATCAGACCGGCAAGGAAGATACTCTCCATCACAGTCCAGGACAGGGCCTGGCCGACAATGAAGCCGATTACGAATACTCCGATGAACTTTGTCCCGGCAGTCACAAGGGCACCGCTGCCCACCTTGAGCAACTTCTTGAAACTGAATTCCAGTCCCAGACCGAACATCATGAATATCAAGCCGATTTCCGACCACTGATGAACCGCCTCGGCGCTCGAAATATTGAAAAAGAACCTGATATGAGGCCCTATCAGGAATCCGGCGATTATATAACCAAGGATCAGGGGCTGCTTGAGAGCCTTGGAAATAATGGTAAATATACCTGCGGAAATGAGAATCACCGCAAGATCGCGCACAAGATTGAGTTCGTCAGACATTTATTCGCTGTATCCAATGAGTTTTACCGGGCCGAGAAGGCCGGAAGGCAAGAGCCTGTCGCCGGCGGTGTAGAATCGGCGGACATTGGTGACGGGCTTTTCGCCACGCTGCCTGTCCCCTATCATACGGTTGACCCAGAGATTAGTGACATTCACTTCTATCGTATTCTCTCCCTCCTTCAGATAAGGGAGGATGTCGCAGGAGATATATGGACTCCGCCAGAGGACGCCTGCATTGTGCCCGTTGATGACGACTTCCGCCATCACCCGAACGTCCCCGAGGTCCAGACGGCATTCGTCCATGCCCTTGAGCCTGCCGGCTGGGATGTTGAAGGAGCTCCTGTAGTTGGCGGTTCCGGAGAAGTACTTCACAACCGGATCGCTGTTGGTGCTCCAATCGTTGAGTGTGGAGAAGGTCTCAAGGGCTCTCTCTCCCCCTCTCTGATTGAATTCCACGTCCCAATACCTGTCGAGAGTTAAGATTTCAGCCGGCTTGTAGGCAGGTGCGGCGTCCGGGATGTCTAACGGCTTGTCGGTGAGAACAAAGAACAGTGCGTCTCCTGCCTTGAGGCAGACTTCGTCCGATGCTTTGCACACTTCTCCGCTTTCAGGATTGAAGACTGCGACGTTCTTTCCACCGTCGCGGAATCCGACTTTACCCTTCCAGTCGGAGCCGGTAAAGTTGCAGAGCCAGTATATTTCGGCATTGCCGGAGCTGCGGTGCACGAACTGTATGCCTGCAAGGGTGGCGTCATGGTCGCGATGATTCCTCGCAACCTTGCCGCCATAGACATATCCGTCGTTCCATACGCCCGAGGCGGAGGCGATCTCCACGTCCGGCTTGATTCCCTCCAGCTTTAGGGATTCCTCGAGCTCATCCTCATAGCATACAGGCACTCCCTGCGAGATGAAGGATGCAATCCGGGCGTTCATCTTCTCGGACATATACCTCTTGCAGGAGCCACCGAGCACCAGTATCTTGTAACTCTGCCCGCTGTCCGTGACCAGACGGCCGTTCTCCGGGCGCACCATGTTCATGATGACATCCGGATTCGCATAGTCGAAATTGTATCCCGCAGGAATATGGGGCAGCATTCTCAGATACTCTCCCCCGTACTCGGCCGTAGCGTTGGTGTCTTCGCCGTAGAACAGCAGTATGTCGGCGACGTTGCGTCCCGTCTGCATCATCTGGCAGCTGCGGGCGAGATAGTCCGTCCAGACCTTGGCATAGGGGGCCCAGGTCTCGTTGCGATGGAACCATTGGCCGTATTTGAACAGCCCCAGACCGGGAAGGTAATCATCCGAAGGCTGAGATGCCGAATCGTGTATGATGAAACGGTTCAGGCCGCTTGCGAGGGCGGCGTCAGCGATCATCTTGATATTGCCGGGATAATACGTGTAGGCGCACTTACCTTCTCCGTTCACGGTGAAAGACTCAGCGGCGCAGATCTTCTGCCCATAGATATGTGCGACGGATGCACTCTCGCGTATGTCGGAAATGGCCGAGGGCAGCATGGAACCTGAGAAACTGTCGGTCATCCAGATAGCCGACATAGGCACGCTGGCCTTCTTCTTCGCGTCCATGCCGTCCCCCATGAAGGCCCGGCCGGTTTCGTGGGACTCGATATAAGTACCTTTCATCCCGTACTCGGCGACTATCTCGCCCAGGCGGTTGTAATTTTCGGCAAACAGCTCACCTATAGTCTGGCGCCAGTCGCGCATGAACTGCTCGCTGCGGGCGGCGCTCCCGATGATACGGCCTGTAAGAACGGGCAACCAGGGCAGGAGTTCGTAGCCGCGGCGGGCCCTGAATTCCTCCGGAAGAGACGGAGTCCAGGTTGCAGGTCCTGCCTCGTAACTGTCTACAAGAAGATGTGTTACGC
>ONFK01000274.1 GCA_900317065.1 uncultured Bacteroidales bacterium | reverse complement strand
TGCCCGAGTGGTATGCCGATCCGGAGTTGATATGCCCCGTCGCCCTGAGTGCGGAGCAGTGCAGCAGCACCGCCACCGCCCGGTACAAGGCCGCAGTGGCGGAGGAGGCGTGCCGCTTGCCGCTCAATGCCATCCGCGAGGAGCAAAGGGCCCGGCCGTGTCCCATAAAGGGCCCCCGGTCCGGGCATTGCTCCTCCGCAAGCTTGCAACCGGCACTGCCAACATCCCTGCGAATCGCCGATCTCACCGGAGGGCTGGGGGTGGACTGCTGGCAGTTCGCCCTCATCGCCGACCGCGTACTGTACAACGAGATGAATCCCCTGCTCTTCGAGGCCGCGAAGGCGAATCTCGGCCGGCTCGGATGCGGCAACGTGGAGTTCAGCGGGCTCTGCATTACGCCAGAATCCCTGCCGCCGCTGTTGGATTCCTTCCGGCCGGACCTGGTTTTCGCCGATCCCGCCCGGCGTTCGGAAGGACGGAAGGTTTTTCTGCCGGAAGACTGCCTGCCGGACGTGCTGGCGCTGCAGGACATAGTTCTTGGCCGTGGCTGCACGATGCTTCTGAAACTGTCGCCCATGGCGGATATCTCGCTGATGCTCCGCAAGTTCCACTGCGTCAAGGCAGTGCATGTCGTGGAAGCGGACGGGGAATGCAAGGAGCTTCTGCTGCTGTTGGAACCGGGATTCAGCGGAAGCCCCGAACTTATTGTCGCCATCGCGGACGGCTGCCCGGCCCGAACCGGCATCTTCGCTTTTTCCGATCTCGCCGAAGCCTCTCCCCTCTTCGTGAATGCAATGCCTGAGCCCGGGCAGATTATTTTCGAACCCGGTCCGGCCCTTATGAAAAGCGGAGCCTTGAACCTTCTGAGCGCCCGCTACGGTCTTCGCAAACTCGGTCCTTCGGCGCATTATCTCTGTTTCGGGAAAGGCCTCCTTGCGGATGAGCGTGTCGCCTCCGCCCTGGACGGATACGGCAAATTCTTTGAGATTCAGGAAGTTGCCCTATTTAGCAAGCAGGCTCTGTGCGACTTCTCCTTCCGCTGGCCGGACGCCGATGTCACCGCCCGGGCCTTGCCTTTAAGCAGCGACGAACTCCGTCTGAAACTCTCATCTCTCAGCAAAAAAGTTCCCCGCGGCGGCAGCCCGTCCTCTTTGGGCATCCCGTCCGAAATCAGTTCCGGCACCCACTCTTCCGGCACCGGCACCCACCTGTTCGGCGTCGGCACATCCATCGGCCGCCTGCTCATCGCCGCCCGTAGGACCTGATTCCCAAGCATGCTTTCATGCCGTCCGTAGAACTCAATCTCCTGCGTAATTCCCGGGGACGCCTGTAGAATCCGGCCCCGCACCACGCGTGCATGCTGTCCGGTATTTGGGGACAGCAAGCGCACTTTGGGCCGAGAAACGTGCACGCTGTCCCGGTTTTGAGGACAGCATGCACGGTGCTTCCATGTAAGGGCGCAGAGATGAAGGGCGCGGAGGTGAAGGGATGCGGAGGGAGAGGGGTGTCAGCGCAGCCAGCTGATGCTTTCGGGGCCTTCGTTGAAGAGGAGGTCCATTACGGAGAGGCCGGGGATGAAGCCGAACTTTTCTCGGAAGACCTGCCAGTAGGGCCGCTCCAGGCCCAGTTCGTGCATTATGCTGTTCGGCCGTTTCGGATGGATGACGTTCCGCAGATCATCCGGAAGAGATGCAGCCGGAGTAGCACCCGCCGAAGCATTTTCAGCGGAGGTGGGAGCCACTCCGGCTGCAGTCAGGGCAGAGGCAGTCAAGCTGTTATTCGCCGGAACGTTTTCAGCGGCGGCAAAAGTCACGCCGTCCACTTCGGTCATTCCGACGGCTGAGGACGGCAGGTATTCAGTCGTTTCCAGAATCTGCGGGGCGATGCCGATCTTTGCGCAGAAGAAATCGATGATGCGGCGGTTCAGCTCCCAGAGGGTGAGAGGATGCGAATCCAGGATATCGAAAAGCGCATCGCGGTAATAGATGAAGAAAGGCGAAGAGCTGTAGGCCGACTCTATGGCACGTTCCGTCCGGAGCACCCAGGGAGTGCTGTAATCCACGCGGATCTCCTTGACGGGCAGCGAGAAAGTCCCGTTCTCATGCACTACCGGCACATTCAGCGCCTCTACCCCGTTCGAAGTCAGGATCCTGCACCTGTTACGATAACTCTGCTTCTGGTAATTCTCGCACGCCTCCATATAAACGACAGAATACTTCGCAAGCAAAGCGAAGTATTCTATAGGTGGAAAGTATGCTGTAGAGAGCAGCACTACTCGATGATCACTTTCTCCCGGCTGTCGCTTCCGCGCACGATGCCGCGCTTGGAATTGCGGATGAAATTCAGGATTTCGTC
>ONFK01000260.1 GCA_900317065.1 uncultured Bacteroidales bacterium | reverse complement strand
AGTCGACGCTCCAGCTCGGCCTGCAGGCTGCGCTGAAAGCGGCGGGCGGCAGGCGCGCAGCCTACTTCCCCTCTTACGAGATCATGCTGGACGAACTCCGGGACTACCGCTGGTTCGCCGCCGACCTGGTGCATCCGACAGAGAAAGCCGCCGATCTGATTTTCGAAAGATTCATCGAAGCCATTCTTCCTTGAGCGCCCCGTGCGCAAAACAGGCCTTTTTACGCACGGCACCCCTCAAAAAATGTCTCCCGTGCGTAATTCACTGGATTTTACGCACGGGAGCAAAGCATAGTATAGTTCGCGAATAGTTTAACTGTTTATGGCTTGTTAGAATAGTAACCTTATTATTTCGTCTTTATCTATATCCAAAAGCCGTGCCTTATTTGCAAAATTCGGCAAATCTTCTTTCAAAAATTTTTCTTTTGCCTCTTTGCGTATATTCTGAGCGGCATTTTCAGTCACAAAAAAACCTATCCCGCGCTTGTTGTAGATTACTCCACGGTCGGTGAGAGTCTCGTAAGTCCTGGCCACGGTATTGGGGTTCACCCCTATCTGGGCTCCGTACTCGCGCACCGACGGAATCCTGTCCTCCGCCTTCAGCTCCCCCTGGAGTATGCGGTCACAGATGCTGTCAGCTATCTGCAGGTATATTGGTCTGTTGCTGTCGAATTCCATTGCCTAGTGCTTTAAAGTTTTTATGCGGAAGTAGATTCCGAGGTCGAGCAGGGCGAATTCCACCACATAGAGCGCATATAAGATCAGGTTCAGCGTGCGCATGAGCGAATCCTCGGAAAGGTCCTCCGGCTCGATGTTCAGTTCGAAATTGCCGCTGGCCGCAATGATTCCGCCGATCAGGGTAATCAGGATTCCGATTCCCATGGCGCTGAGGAAGGTATAGACGATCTTGTTCTTGCGGAAGAATATGGCTCCCAATGCGAAGAAGAGGATGTCGGCACACCAGCTCAGATATATAGCCGAATGACTGGCTATGGCCAACGTGGCGTTTTCCGTGCGGAACTCCGCAAGAGCGGTATCCAATCCGTCGAAAATACTGGCGATCACGGGGCCGTCATAAGTGCCGGTAAGGGATAGAAGGAGGTCGCACGCCGTTATTGCCGCAAGCCATGCCAGTGGCAGGACGACGCACAGCACCAACAGCATCGACAGGAATTTCTCGAATGCCGATGCCGGAAGGAGCAACCAGTTAGAGCCGGGGCGCTTGTCGGTCACCCTGCCATAAATCTGCACGGGGAAGAAAACCGTGGCGAGCAGGAAGGACAGGACGTACGCAGCGACTCCCGCTCCATGACTCACGTAACCGAAATGGCCGTCGAATACAAGGCAGAACATTTCGTAGATGACGAAAAACCATACAGGCATGCATGCGATGGATATCATGCTGGCTCCGGCATTCTGCCAGGCTCCTATGAGGTCGTGACGCAGATAGCTGGTGAACCTCTTGAAATTGAATATGTTACTCATGGCTGAAAATTCCTTTTATGGTTTCTTTATGCTTGTGGACCGTATTGAAGAGAGCCTCGATATTGATTTTGCTTTCTTCGCCCGACGCGTTGGGGTACACCTGGATGAATCCTCCGGGGACCTGTTCGGAATAGAGGCTGTCCGGATTCAGGACAGTGCCGTAGTCGAAGTAAAGTTTCTCAGTGATCTCCTGCACGCTTGCATTCAGCAGCACGTCTCTCTTGTCGAGAATGATGATGGGGTCGATGATGTTCTCGAGATCCTTGACCTGATGGGTGGATATCACGATGATGGAATCTTCGCGCGTGTAACCCATTATCGCCTTGCGGAACTGGGCCTTGGAAGGGATGTCGAGGCCGTTGGTGGGTTCGTCTAGATAGAGATTCTTGGTAGAGCATGCGAGTGCGAAGGATATCCAGGTCTTCTTGAGCTGGCCCGCGGACATCGCGTTCATCTTCTGCCGGGGATCCATCTCGAAAATCGTCATTATCTCGATGAACTTGTCGAACGAGAATTCCGGCCAGAAGCGGCCGTTCTCCTTTGCGAAGGCCTCTGCCCTGGCATTCACGGGAGCCACCTCATCGGGAAGGTAGAACTGCGAGGCAAGGAACTCCGGATCGCGCTTGCAGGGATCGAAGCCGTCCACCTCGATGCGACCGGCCTGCACCTTCTTGAGGCCGCAGAGAAGGGTCAGGAGCGTGGTCTTCCCTACTCCGTTCTCTCCCAGCAGGCCGTAGATCTTTCCCTCCTCCAGATTGAGGGAAATCTTCTCCAGACACGGAACGTTGCCGTAGCTGAAATCGATATTGCCTATCTTTATCATAGTGTATTAGTTTAATAGTACACTGCAAAGATAGACATAATTATTTTATTTGCAAACGTTTTTTTATATTTGTGCTGAAACTTTTAATCAATATGAAGAGATTTCATCTGGGACTTCTGCCCCGCGTGCTTATTGCAATCGTTCTCGGCGTCCTTCTGGGACTTGTCGTACCCGACTGGTTCACCCGTGTATTCCTGACCTTCAACGGCATTTTTTCCCAATTGTTAGGATTCATGATTCCCCTGATCATAGTCGGTTTGGTGACTGCCGCCATCGGCGACCTTGGGCATGGAGCCGGCAAGATGC
>ONFK01000261.1 GCA_900317065.1 uncultured Bacteroidales bacterium | reverse complement strand
CAGCAGGAAGGTTGCGCTCCAGCCGGCATTTTGGGCAACCAGGCCTATGACCGTGTTTGCAAGAATGAAGGTTCCGAAGAAATATCCGAAGAATCCGGTGAGACCAGCGGCGGTGCCTGCTGCATTTTTGGGCGCAAGATCGAGAGCCTGCACTCCTATCAGCATCACGGGTCCGTAGATGAAGAAACCAATGCCTATGAGGCTGATTATCACTATGGTGAGGTTGTCGATGAACAACCAGTACAGCACGATGAAGACGGCGACCAGCGCCATGAACAGCATTGTGGGCAGAGCCCTGCGTCCGTGGAAGAGCTTGTCCGACAGCCATCCGCAAAGAAGCGTCCCCGGGATGGCGGCGAATTCATAAGCAAAATAAGCCCATCCGGCCGATTTGAGGTCTATGCCTTTTTCTGTGAGTATGGTCGGAGCCCAGTCGAGGCAGCCGTAACGCACCATGTATACGAAAGCGTTCGCGAGTGCGATGAACCACAGGAACTTGTTGTTCAGCACATATTTGAAGAAAATCTCCTTGGTGGTAAGTGTCTCTTCCTGCTTCTCGGAGTAGTTTTTCGGGTAGTCGTTACGCCATTTCTCTATGGAGGAAAGGCCGCAGCTCTGCGGAGTGTCGCGAAGCAGCACGTATGCCAACAGGGCGATGAACAGGGCTACCGCAGCAGGGAATGCAAAAGTGCCGATGAGGAAATACAGTTCGGTGTGGGCCCCATAAAACCAAGACCCGAACCAGGCCGCTCCGTATGTGGCCATAGGCCCTACCAGCGCTCCGCCCACATTGTGTGCGCAGTTCCAGATGCTCATCATCGTGCCTCGTTCGCTTACGCTGAACCAGTGTGTCATCACGCGCCCGCATGGAGGCCAGCCCATTCCGTTGAACCATCCTACAAGGAAGTTCAGCACACCCATCACAACAATCGCAAGTGCCTTGTGCTCAGCGCCTATGAACTGGATGGGGACTATCATGAAACACATTGAGATGGCCGTCAGAATAAGGCCCAGCGGAAGGAAAACCCGCGCGTTGCTGCGGTCGGAAACGCTGCCCATAAGGAATTTGGACAGGGCGTAAGCCGCAGCGTTCAGGCCGAGTACGAAACCCAGCTCGGTTTTCTCGAAACCAAGAGGAGCCATCGCAGGGATGGCCATGGAGAGGTTTTTGCGTACCAGATAGAATCCGGCATAGCCTATGAAGGCGCCAAGGAAAACCTGCAGTCTTAGTTTCTTGTATCTGGCATCGGCATCAGGGCCGATCTGTTCCGGCTTGTATGCGGGTTGTTGCAGAAGTTTCAGCATAATGTACAAATTTATGAATTATTATTTATTTATCTTTGCATAAAAGCAAAAATAAGGATATATGAGACTGGCCTGGGTTTCTTCTTTTTTCTTGTTTGCGGCATTGTTTCCACTATATGCCCAGCAGCCGGAAAATCCGCTGCACGAGGCGGATACCCTGGAGCGTACGGTCATAACTGCCAGTCAGGCCGGGAACAGGCTTTCGAAGATAAAGGACCTGCGCACGGAAGTAATATCTTCTGCCGGCCTCATGAAGATGGCCTGCTGCAATCTGGCCGAGAGTTTTGAAAATTCCGCGAGCGTAACCGTAGGGTATTCCGACGCGATTACCGGGGCCCGTCAGATACGCTTGCTCGGGCTTTCAGGCATCTATACGCAGATGCTCGACGAAGCCCGTCCGGTGATGAGGGGCCTTTCCGCTCCCTTCGGACTGTCATATATCCCCGGGCCGTGGCTGGAAAGCATACAGATCGCCAAGGGTTCGCCGTCGGTAATTAACGGGGTGGAATCCATGACCGGGCAGATCAATGTCGAGCATCGCAAACCGACCGACGAAATCCCGCTCTTCCTGAATGCATCCGTGATGTCCGATACAAAGGCGGATTTTAACATAGCCTCGTCGCTGCAATTGAGTCCGGCGCTTTCGTCCGTCGTCCTCGCTCACGCCGATGCCAATTTCAAGGCTCATGACATGAACATGGACGGTTTCCGTGACGAGCCTCTTGTGCGGCAGTTCGGCCTGGCAAACCGATGGCTGCTGTATTACCCGGGGGTGCAGGTCCGCTGGGGCATCAGCGCGGTGGCCGACAACCGGGAGGGCGGACAGGTCTCCGGTGGCTGGACCAGCAATATAGATAACAAACAGTTGAATGCATATCTCAAAGTCGGGATTCCGTTGAGGGAGGACGGCTCGGAGAGTGTTGCAGCCGTTTTCGATTATGCCTTCGACAAGATGGATGCAACTTTCGGCGGGCATTTCTATAAAGGCGCGCAGAATTCGGCTTTCGTCAATTTGATTTACAGGAACAGGATAAATGAATCCAACGATATAACCGCCGGATTCAGCGTCAATGCCGACAGCTTCCGCGAAAACATGATCCGCAGTTTCTTCCTCGGCATCAGAGAGACGCGGAATACGATTCCAAAACAGAGGAGATCCTTCGGACACGGAGGATTCTACGGAGAGTATACCTTCCATTCGGGCGACATCTTCTCTGCTATTGCCGGATTGAGGGGAGAATTGTACGACGGCGACCGTGAAGTACGCGCCCTTCAACTCGCTCGTCTTCCGGGCGAACGCCGGAAGGGGAATAAGGCAGGCTATCCCGCTGACCGACCATTTCGGCGTCTTCTCGACGGGAAAGTTATTCATGGGCGATTACATGTCCCACCCGGTCGAGGGCTCATGGACTTACGGAGGAAATGCGACATGGTATTTCCGCGAAAGCAATTATTTGAGCCTGGACTTCTTCGGCACGTCTTTCTCCAGTCAACTGGTTGTTGATCATGAAGCTGCTCCCGGAACCATCGCCTTCTATCCTCAGGACGGAAAGTCGTTCAGCAACAGTTTCCAGGCAGACCTGCATCTGGAACCTTTCACCCGTTTTACCGCGGATATTACAGCCCGATACACCGACGCACGTATTACCCTGAATGGCAAAGGACTGGTTGAAGTGCCGCTTGTGAGCCGTTTCAAAGGGGTGTTGAACCTTCAGTACAAAACAAGGCTGAGCAGGTGGATTTTTGATTTCACCGCTTCGCTCAACGGTTCGGCCCGTGTGTATGATTTCATGGATGGATATGAAAACGGACGTACGCCTGCGTATCCTCTTCTGTATGCGCAAGTTACGCGTCGTTTCAAAGGCTTCGACATATACATTGGCGGAGAAAATCTTTCCGGTTTCCGCCAAAAAAATGTAATTTTGGGGGATGTGATGCCGGACGGCATGGTCAATCCCTGGACCATGAACTTTGACGCAAGTGCAGTCTGGGGACCTCTGATGGGGGCTAAGATATACGCCGGCATCCGAGTGACACTATGGAAGAAAAACTGATAACTATATGAAATCTTTGATTTTAGCTCTTTTTCTGCTGGCCTCGGCTCCGGTCGTTTCTGCTGTTGCAGAACCTTCCGCAGTGCTGGTGAACGAAAAGAAGCCTGCCAA
>ONFK01000262.1 GCA_900317065.1 uncultured Bacteroidales bacterium | reverse complement strand
GCCGCCTTACTTGGCATTGCCGCGTGTGGAGTGTTTCGCTTGTTGCAGCCTGGCCGCTTGCGCCACGCGCGCCACAGCAGCCTTGGCACGAGTGGCGGCTCGCTGCTGCGGGCTTGTCGCGGGCTTGTCGGGCCAAAGGCCCACACGGCTGCTGAGCAATGGATTAGGCTTGATCATGAATGATGGCACTTTCAGTCGACTTGAATGGTGAGCAGCGTGGCTGTGCCTTCAAGCGCGAGCATAGAGGCAAGAGCGGGCACAAGCACAGTCTCGCCACGACGCATGGTAGTGACGTTGCCATAGAAATCGGTAGCCGTCGCAGCGCCGTCGAGACACATGAGAATGACAAAGGAGTGAGGCTGAGGCAGCGCCATGTTGATGCAACCGTCGACCATGAGGCGTTTTACATTGAAATAGGGGCAGTCGACCAAGTCGACAAGCCCGCGTGCCTGGCGGTCGTAGGGCGTGCAGTAGCTGTCGTAGACGGTATAGTCGATGGCATCACGAGCCTGCTCGGTGTGCAACTGGCGCAAGTTGCCGTCCTTGTCGCGACGGTCAAAGTCGTAAACCCGATAGGTGATGTCGCTCGTTTCCTGTATCTCGGCCAGCAGGTTGCCAGCCCCTATGGCATGGATGCGCCCTGCAGGCAGGAAGAAAACATCTCCAGGAGCCACCTTGTGGTCGGCCAGCACCTCGGTGATCCGGCCTTCCTCCACCAACTTCACATAATCTTCCTTTGTAATCTCCTTGCTTAAGCCTGCGAGCAGATGTGCGCCCGGAGCCGTGTCTATCATGTACCACATCTCCGTCTTGCCCTTGCAACCGTGCCGCTGCTGCGCGACCTCGTCGTTCGGGTGCACCTGTATGCTCAGGTCCTTCTTTGCATCGATGAACTTGATGAGCAGGGGGAACTCCCCTCCGTACAGTTCGTTCAGCGTCTTGCCGTCGGCCGGCCCGCCGACCACCTTGGTCTCATTGCCCTTCACGCCGGACAGCACCCAGTTCTCGGTGCCCCACACCAGCGTCTTGAGTATTGGTTGGAATCTATAAATCATTATTGTCGGTCACTTAATTATCTGATTGTCAGCCACTTCCTGAAAACAAATCGCCCAAAACTGCCGATTTGTTTTCGGGAAAACATTGAATATCAGTTCCTGCGCACGCTCGAGTTCGCGGACGTCGCGTTCGTCGCTCAGCAGGCGGATGAAGGTGCCGCGGAAGAGATTCTTGCGGCAGATCCAGAGCACCAGAAGCACCAGCAGGAGGCCGCCGCCCACGATGAAGGCTCCGAGGGCGTAGTTGCCCAGGGCCTTGCCCAGAAGGAGTATGCCTCCGAAGGCGAGCACGGTGAGCACCATCAAGGCTATCGCGATGATGAGTATCCACGCGAGAAGGGCGCCGAGGGCCTGCGAGGCGGTGTCGGTCCCTTTCAGTTTGAGCTGTTCGATGCGGAGATCGATGTAGTCTCTGGTGTTCATGCGTTTTCGGGCTCTTCGGCGGGAGCGTCCTTCTTGTTCAGGGCATCTTCGAGAGCGTCGAGGCCCTTCGATACTGCTTCCATGGCGCTGTCGGCCAGATCTCCTGCCTTGTTCTTCGCCTTTTCGGCGAGGTCTCCGGCGGCCTGCTTGATGCGTTCGGCATCGTCCTTGCCCTTGTCGGAGAGCAGATATGCGGCGGCGAGGGCGCCTATCGCGGCCCCTGCCAGAAATCCGAAGAATGAGTTGTTTGCCATATCATTTGAGGTTTTCAATCAATTCAAAATCGAGCAGGCGCTGCTCCAGGTTGGCGTTCTTTACGCGGATGCGGACTTTGTCGCCAAGACGGAATATCTTGTGGGTGCGTTTTCCCACCAGACGGTAGCGCTCCTCGTCGAACTCGAAGAAGTCGGAACGTATCTCCCGGAGGGACACCATCCCTTCTATCTTCGTGGGCTCGATCTCGACATACATTCCCCATTCGGTCACGCCCGAAACCCGTCCGTCGAACTCCATTCCCACCTTGTCCTGCATGTACTCTACGAGCTTGTATTTGACGCTGGTGCGCTCCGCATCGGCGGCGATCACCTCGCGTTCGGAGGCATGCTGGCATTCTATCTCGTAGTAACCCTTGTCCTGGCTCTCCTTGCCGGCGAGGTAGAGGGTCAGCAGGCGGTGCACCATCGTGTCGGGGTAGCGGCGGATAGGTGATGTGAAGTGCGTGTAGAAGTCGAACGCGAGGCCGTAGTGGCCGATGTTGTCGGTGCTGTAGCAGGCCTTTGCCATCGAACGGAGTGCGATGTCTTCGAAGGCTTCGAGTTCGGGTTTGCCGGCGGCCTGCTTCATGAGGGCGTTGATGCTCTTTGCGGCGGCGCGGCCTTCTAAAGCATCCGCCATCTTGTATCCGAAGCCCTTTGCAAAGCGCTTGAGGCTTTCGAGTTTCTCGGTATTGGGCACGTCGTGGATACGGTAGACGAAGGTCTTGGCCTTCTTCGACGCCACGCCGTTCATCTGCCCGTCGGTCGCGATGAATTCCGCCACCGTGCGGTTTGCGAGGAGCATGAACTCCTCTATCAGCCAGTTGGCCTCCTTGCTCACTTTCTGGTAGACGTTCACCGGCCGGCCTTGCTCATCGACCTCGACCTTCATCTCCGGGCGGTCGAAATCCACCGCCCCAGCCTTGAAGCGCTTTTCCTTGAGTTTGTGCGCCAGATCGTTGAGGATGGTTATCGCTTCCCTCAACTCGCCGGGAGGGAGTATTCCCTCACCGACCGCTTCGCTTCGCTCCGCCCCACCGTTCACTTCGTTCCCGGTCCCCCCTCTAAGCCGAGGGTGGCGTAGGTCCTGTGAGGGAATCTCCCTCCCGGCTTCAGATTCAATTATCTGCTGCGCCTGATCGTAGTCCAGGCGGAAGTCCGAATTGATGACCGTACGGCCTATCCAGCGGCTCTTGATCTCCGCCTTCGGCGTAATCTCGCACACCACCGAATAGGTCAGCTTGTCTTCGTGCGGACGCAACGAACACAGCTTGTTGCACAACTTCTCGGGAAGCATGGGAACCGTCCTGTCTACCAGATAAACGCTGGTGCCGCGCTCCCGGGCTTCCTTGTCGACCGCCGTGCCCGGCTTCACATAGTAGGACACATCCGCAATGTGGATGCCCACCTCGTAGTTGCCGTTGCCCAGTTTCTTGAACGATAGGGCGTCGTCGAAGTCCTTGGCATCCGCCGGATCTATCGTGAAAGTGAAAGTGCCCCTGTAGTCCTTGCGGCCCTTGAGGTCGGCCGCCGTAATCTCTTCCGAAATGCTGTCGGCCGCATCCTCCACCTCCTTTTCGAACTTGTATGGCAGATTGAATTCCGCCAGGATGGCGTGCATCTCGGTATTGTTCTCGCCGGGCATGCCCAGCACGTCTGTTATGTGTCCGACGGGAGAGGAATCCCCGCGGTTCCAGCGGTCTACTACAACCGCCACCTTCATTCCTCGCTTGGCACCGAGCCTGGCCCCTTCTTCGGGATCCACCTCGATGTCGTAGGGCATGTTCTTGCTCTGCATCAGCACCCAGGCCTGGGCTCCGACGGTGTGGTAGATGCCCACGAACTGCTTGCCGCTGCGTTTCACTATCTCTATCACTTCGCCCTCGCGCTTGCGCTCTGCCCTTCCTCCGGCCTTCGAGGCCGCCTTGGCTGCACTCTGCTTGGTAACCGCCACCTTCACGGTGTCGCCGTCCAGCGCATTGCGTGTCTT
>ONFK01000266.1 GCA_900317065.1 uncultured Bacteroidales bacterium | reverse complement strand
AACAGGTTGATGTTTCCGTCCGGACTCGCCATGTGCAGGGTGAGCGTAGTTTCCAGGAAGGAGTGATAAAGGTGCTTGGTGAAGGGCAGGTTGGCAAGAAGCATTGCAATCACGACGCAGGCGAGAAGAAGAACTCCTTGAGCCCAGGGCTGTTTGGAAAACTTCTTGCTGCGGACATCGAAATTGCGTATGCCCTTGTTCCAGGTATAAATAGGTATAAGTCTCATAGTATGTTCATCACAATGTTGAAATCGATAATTCTTTCGTTTGATAAAAAGCCTTCGACGCTGTGCCTGCAGGGCCTGCTGCAAAGGTGCTCGGGGCTGCCCAGCTCAAGCGCGATGATGTCTCCGGTGCGTATGTGCATCCTTGCACTTGCGGCGGCAAGCGCCTTTTCCAGTTCGGTGCGTGGCAGAGAATCCGATGTGAACAGTTCCTTCCCGTCGACAAGTATCGAGAAAGACCCCGGCTCTTTGATTGGGGCGGGAAGGAAGGATGTGTGGTCGATGCAGGATGCTTCGGCGATGCTTTCCGCCGACCCGTCCAGAAGGTCGTCCGGGTACAGGAACAGTCCATATCCCGCTGAATCGTAGTATCTGCGGGCAAAACGTTCGGAAACGCTCCTGCCGGCCTTGCATACCCGCACGTAGGCGACGGGAACGAAACTCAGGGATTTGATGAATTCCTGAGGATAGAGGTCTTCGCCTGGCCTGTCGCAGGTCGTATCGGGGCGGAAGAAGATTTTGCCTGCACTGTTCCTGACTATGATGTTCATCAGAATAGCTTTCCGTTGAATTTGTCTTTCAGGTTCTGAAGTTCATCAGCCGTGGCGGGACGCTTTGCCGCACTTGCCTTTTCTTCCCTGAACTGTTCTGCGAGCCTGGCGAACTGGGCTTTTGTATCGAGGGAGAAACTGCCGTCCTGTATCCATTTGAAATACGAAGCCTCGGTTTTCCATACCTCCCTTGCGGTTTTGCCCTTGTGCTTGCCGAAGTTGATGTAAACCTCGCCGTCGTCTCCCAGAATCAGATGGCCGGAGAAATCCACATATTTCCTTCCGACGAAGGCGGCAAGAGACTTGACGTCGTTCTTGAGAACCTGCTCGCGGTATTTGTCCGGCTCCTTGTATCTGTCAAGCTGCGCCTTGAGGACTTCGAAAGTTGCAAGCGTGTCGGCCTCTGCGGCATGTGCATTTTCAAAGTCTTCACCGCCGCAGTAGAAACGGTAGGCGGCGCGGAGATTCCTCGGCTCCATGGCGTGATAGATGTTCTGGACATCCACCATGAGAGGCTCATGCAGATTTACGCTCTCCACTTTTTCGAGAAGAATCCGGGCCTCCTGCTTCTTGTCGGCAGGCGTAGAAACTGCGGAAATCCTGCGTCTGCAGTACAGTTTTACACGCTCGAACTCCTCGGCCAGCATGGGAAGGTCGAATTTGGCGGAGTTGAATCCCGCCAGATCGCTGTCCTGCAGCCAGTCGGCGATTTCTCCTGCGACTTTGATGAAGAGGGGACAGTCCCTGAGGTCTTCGTCGTGCACGCCGTTGACCTTGGAAGCATCTTCGCTGATATGCCGCTGGCAGTTGTTTTCGTAATCCCATGGACGTATCTTCCAGGTTTTGACTTCCGGCTCGGACTTTCCGGGGAAGGCCTTTACGAAACTGAGTTCGATGATTGAGTCGCTGGGAATATTAAGGCCGGTGCTTTCTATATCAAAGAAGAGCAGGGGCCTTGTAAGATTCAGATCCATAAGAAATCCGGCTTTATTTCCAGGATAGCTTTCAACTGGGTCAAAAACCAACATATCAGATTCTGAACCCTGGAACTGATGAACTGTAGCACAACTAACAGCGTTTATTCCCTGGTCAAAATAATCATGTATCATAGCTCTTATGAGTCTAGTCTGAGCAGCATATGGTGTAATAATTCCTACACTTTCCATTCCATTTTCTGTTTCTCCATCAAATATCGTTTTGCAGGGAGAAGTCACCTTTGGTGATCCAACCGAGTTTTCTGAAAAGAAGGTCGACCAAGAATACGAGAAGCCCTGCCCCGAGAATGCACACGCTGACAATCAAAACCCAAAGAACCCAGTTATCATAGCCGATCGTTCCAAGGAAATTCAGTGGCCCTACTAAGCCTGATGTTCCCATGCCGCCGGCAACAGAAAGAGAAGAGACCACGCCGTTAGCAGCGGCAATTTCTCCTGATGTGGCCGTAGAAGAAGCGGCTGCTTTGATGATGTTCGTAACTCCATCAAGCGGGAATAACATGGCAAATGGGCCAAGCAACGCCGACACAATGATGGTGGGAAGCCAAATGACAGGCTTGCGGATGATGTTCTTGAATTGAAGCATGGAGGTGCCAATGCCGACCGCCAACACTGACCCCCACTTATTGTCTCTAGCCGTTTGAACAGCAATGCCAACCATTTGGACGCAGCAGCCAATCATGGCGCTTGCAGCCGCTAATGGGACGT
>ONFK01000303.1 GCA_900317065.1 uncultured Bacteroidales bacterium | reverse complement strand
TCGTCTCGCTCTGCGGAACTCTGCTCTTCCCCCTTGCCTTCCTCCTCCTATTCTCCACCCTCTGGGGCCTCATCGGCATCTGGCTCATGGTTCCCGCCGCAGCCTTGGCCAGCAGCTTGCTGACGCTGCTGCTGGCCAAAAATATCCGCCTTCCAAAGGTTCCGATGTAAGCTAGTTACAGAGTTATTCCTTACTTTTTCCTATAATGGATATAGCAAAGGAAACATTTCTCAAGACACACCCTCCTTGCGAAAATGCTGTTGGCAAGTTTTAGTTGATAAATCTTCTCAAATATACTAAAATAGCATATGTTGATAGCATTTCTCATTTACCTATTTGTATAAACAGGAGGTATCCATCATGAAGGAATATTTGCAGATCATGCAGGTCATCGGCCGAGAGATCATCGATTCGCGTGGCAATCCGACCGTTGAGGCAGAGGTCGTGCTCGCTGACGGCACGCTTGGCCGTGCAGCCGCTCCGAGCGGCGCTTCGACGGGCGAGTGCGAGGCCCTCGAGCTGCGTGACGGTGACAAGTCAAAATTCGGTGGCAAAGGCGTAAGCAAGGCTGTCGCCAACATCAACGAGATAATCGCCCCGGCTCTGGCCAGCGCAGATGCTTCGGACGGCTATGCTCTCGACGCCATCATGTTTAAGCTCGACGGCACCGAAGACAAATCCAAGCTCGGTGCCAATGCCATCCTGGCGGTCTCGCTGGCTGCGGCCAAAGCCGCCGCGAAGGCACAAGATATCCCGCTCTACCGTTACTTCGGCGGCATCAACGGCAACCAGCTGCCGGTGCCGATGATGAACATCTTGAACGGCGGTGCCCATGCGTCCAACTCCGTTGACACCCAGGAATTCATGATCATGCCAGCCGGTGCCCCGAGCTTCCGTGAGGCCTTGCGCTGGTCGACCGAAGTCTTCCACGCCCTGCAGTCCCTGCTCAAGAAAGAGGGCGAAACGACTGCTGTCGGTGACGAAGGCGGCTTCGCCCCGAACCTCAAATCTGACGAGGACGCCATCGAGCATATCCTGCAGGCCATCAAAGACGCCGGCTATGAGCCGGGCCGCGACTTCGTGCTTGCCATGGATGCCGCTGCCTCCGAGTGGAAGAGCGAGAAAGGCAAAGGCTTCTACAAGCAGCCAAAATCCGGCCGCGAGTACACCTCCGACGAGCTCATCGCCCACTGGGAATCCCTTGTGGACAAATATCCCATCTACTCCATCGAGGACGGCCTTGATGAGGAAGATTGGGACGGCTGGCAGAAGATGACGGAGAAACTCGGCCACAAAGTCCAGCTCGTGGGCGACGATCTCTTCGTCACGAACACGAAACGCCTCAAGAAGGGCATCGAGCTCGGCTGCGGCAACTCCATCCTCATCAAGCTCAACCAGATTGGTTCGCTCTCTGAGACCCTTGAGGCCATCAAGATGGCCCATAAAGCTGGCTACACGGCCATCGTTTCCCACCGTTCCGGCGAAACCGAAGATACAACGATTGCCGATCTGGCAGTAGCACTCAACACCGCCCAGATCAAGACCGGCGCACCATCCCGTTCCGAACGCGTGGCCAAGTACAATCAGCTGCTGCGCATCGAAGAACAACTCGGCCACAG
Organism: uncultured Bacteroidales bacterium; assembly: GCA_900317065.1. Taxonomy (GTDB): domain Bacteria; phylum Bacteroidota; class Bacteroidia; order Bacteroidales; family UBA932; genus Cryptobacteroides. The sequence goes on along the minus strand of ONFK01000303.1, from coordinate 1,346 downwards.
CGCTGTCTATCCGGGCAAAGAAGCCTTCGGTTTTAACCGCTAACACATATCCCAAGTATATACATTCTTACGTTAAGAATCACCCACAAAATGCCGCTGACGCAACCATAAACGTCAGCGGCATTTTACATAACAAATTGCAGTTTGTTTGTTCGTGCGAGCTGAAAATAGGCTTGGAGCAGCTCAGCTTGGGTGAGGGTGGGTGCACTTTTTCTCCGCTCCGCTAAATGACCCGCGCGGATACCCTTGTACGTACTTAGTGACATGCGCCGGGCAAGCCGGGTGACATGCGCCGGGCAAGCCGGCGGCGCGCCAATACATCTAGACGTTCTAGTGATTATCTACCGCGGGCCATCCCTCACTGCGTTCGGGCAGTCGCTCCGTCTACGAAGAAAGTGTACCCACCCTCGCCCTCCGATATGTTGGAACAAGCCTGTTCCTTTCCGGCGATAGGCAACGAATTACATCGATGTGCTTGCTGCGGGAGAAACGGTTCGTACCATCTCAGATTTCCATTACCAAAGGGGCGAACGGGGTAGTGCTTCTTTCTGTCTGGAGCGACTGTGAGCGACTGTCCTGCGCAGCAGGACTGGGCCGTAAGCGCATAAGCTAGACTCCGATGTGTACGCCGCGACCTGGTGACGGGAGCAGGTAACTAAGTCCGTAGTTCTGGTCGTACGGTCCATTTAGCGGAAACAGAAAAAGTACTACCCCGTGAACCCCGAGCAGCGTACTATCGGGATTCCGTTCCGCACGAACCAATCGACAAACTGCAATTTATTATAGATTTTTGCCGTGCAGATCGCGCTGTATTGTTTTGACAAGTCAAGTTTCTTTACGTTGACAAGTCAAGTCCGCCTTATTTTGACAAGTCAAATTTCTGCTTGCAATTGAGAAACGTTTTCGTTATAATGATTACATAAATGAGAATATATATCATTTGCAAGAGGTGATGATGGTTGGCAAAAGACGATTTTGAACAGGTCCTTGGCATGCATGCAGCGCCGGTGCTGCTGGGAATCAAGACGGCGAATCTCTTGTCGTTCCGCAAAAGCTGCTTTGAGGATTTTGATGCCTTGCTGGCATCGTATACCACCTGCTTCCGCTGCAAGGGCATATCGGTGTTCCGGGTGTCGGAGGGCGAGGAGTATGTCTTGCTGCTCTTTTACCGGCCGGGCGTATTGTCACAGGAGCTGCGCCAGCCGGAAGCGATGAAGCTGCTGGAAGCATACGGCTACCGGCGTGAGGATACGCTGGCCGAATTGCTGGAGCACCTGCGGCTGCGCATGCGGCTGCGCAAGACTTTTCCGCATGAGATCGGCTTGTTCCTGGGCTATCCGCCGGAG
>ONFK01000269.1 GCA_900317065.1 uncultured Bacteroidales bacterium | reverse complement strand
TGGAAGATTCCAAGGTGCTTGGCAAACTCAAGGAAGAAATTACCGTCAAGGCCAAGAAGATCACTTCCGAGAAATTCCGCGAACTCAAGTAGCATGTCTGATTTCGAGAAATTTGCAAAGTCCGAATTCGGTGTAGGGCCCATGACCCTGCACCGCTATTCTGCGGCGACGGATTCCTATATCAACCCCACCATCATCGAGGAACGCAAACTGAACGTCGCGTCCATGGACGTGTTCAGCCGCCTGATGATGGACCGCATCATCTTCCTTGGCGTGCCCATCGACGATGATGTCGCCAACATCGTTCAGGCACAGCTGCTTTTCCTTGCTTCGTCCACCGACAGCAATTCCGACATAACCCTCTATCTAAACACCCCCGGCGGAAGCGTGTCCGCAGGACTTGGCATCTATGATACCATGCAGATAGTGGAGCCGGACATTGCTACCGTTTGCACGGGAATGGCCGCTTCCATGGGCAGCGTCCTGCTCTGCGCAGGCACCAAAGGCAAACGCTCCGCCCTGCCTCACAGCCGCGTGCTTATCCATCAGCCCCTCGGCGGTGCACAGGGCCAGGCATCCGACATTCTCATCGCCGCAAAGGAGATTGAGAAGATGCGCGACGAGCTCTGCCGCATCATCGCCGAACACAGCGGCCAGCCTTTCAAGAAGGTGTTCGCCGATGCCGACCGCGACTACTGGATGAATGCGGAGGAAGCCCTTGCGTACGGAATGGTCGACAAGATTCTCAGAAAAAAGAAGAAGTGATGGCGGAACAGCGGAAAGTGCAGATACCCAAGCCGAAGGAGATCAAGGCCTTCCTCGATCAGTACGTGATAGGTCAGGACAGGGCCAAGAAACTGCTCTCGGTGGCGGTCTACAATCATTACAAGAGGATACTGCATAACCTGGTCGATCCCAAGAACGACGGCGTCGAACTGGAGAAATCCAATATCCTGCTTGTCGGCCCGACCGGCACTGGCAAAACGCTTCTGGCGCGCACCATAGCCAAGATGCTGATGGTGCCCTTCGCCATAGTGGATGCCACGGTGCTCACCGAGGCCGGATATGTGGGAGAAGATGTGGAAAGCCTTCTGGTGCGTCTGCTCCAGGATGCCGACTACGATCAGGCGCAGGCGGAGATGGGAATCGTCTTCATCGACGAGATCGACAAGATCGCGCGCAAGAGCGACAACCCTTCCATCACCCGCGACGTTTCAGGCGAAGGTGTGCAACAGGGCCTGCTTAAGCTTCTGGAAGGAAGCGTGGTGAACGTTCCTCCGGCAGGCGGGCGCAAGCATCCCGAGCAGGAGTTCATCCATTTCAATACGGAGAACGTGCTCTTTATCTGCGGCGGTGCCTTCGAGGGCATCGACCGTGTGATAGCCCAGCGCCTGAACACCCGCGTGATCGGTTTCGGTTCCGAAGAGAAGCAGGCGGTCGACAAGGACAATCTCCTCCGTTACGTGGAGGCGCAGGATATGCGGAAGTACGGGCTGATCCCCGAAATCATAGGGCGCCTGCCCGTAATCATGAGCCTCGACAATCTCGACCGGGATGCTCTCAAGCGCATACTCACCGAGCCGCGCAACGCCATCCTGAGGCAGTACGAGAAGATGTTCGAGATAGACGGCATCAAGTTGGAGATAGAGCCCGAAGTGCTCGACTTGATAGTCGATACCGCCATAAAGGAGAAACTTGGAGCGAGAGGCCTCCGTTCAATCTGCGAACGCATAATGAACGACGCCATGTACGAAGCCCCCTCCTCGCGGCGGAAGACGTTCAAGTTGACTGCTGAATATGCAAAAGAAAAACTCGGAGCCTGAACCCCGAGTTTTTTATTTGTTCAGTTTGATTCTGAGATGTTCGATCATGTCCTTCGACATCGAGTCGAGGTCGTAGTGAGGCGTCCAGCCCCATTCGGCGCGGGCGCAGGAGTCGTCCATGTTGTCCGGCCAGGAATCCGCGATAGCCTGGCGCACGGGATCGACCTCGTAGCGCATGCGGGCGTCGGGGATGATCTTCCTGATGGCGGCGAAAACGTCTTCCGGCGCGAAACTCATGGATGCGATGTTGAACGAGTTGCGGTGGATGAGTTTTGCGGGATCCGCCTCCATGATGTCCACTGCGGCCTTGAGGGCGTCCGGCATATACATCATGTCCATCAGCGTGCCCTGTGCGATGGGGCAGACGAATTCTTCTCCCTTGACGGCGGCATAGTAGATTTCTACGGCGTAGTCGGTGGTGCCGCCGCCGGGCAGGGTAGTGTAGGAAATAAGCCCGGGGAAGCGTACCGAACGGGTGTCGACACCGTATTTATGGAAATAATAGTCGCTGAGAAGTTCGGTCGCGACCTTGGTCACGCCATACATCGATGTAGGACGCTGTATGGTGTCCTGGGGAGTGTCCTTGTGAGGCGTGCTCGGGCCGA
>ONFK01000275.1 GCA_900317065.1 uncultured Bacteroidales bacterium | reverse complement strand
GGCGTACGGCCTCGTCCACCACACTCTCGGGGACCTTCCCCTCTCTTACCAGTTCCTCCAGGTATCTGTCGTATCCGTGGGACATCATATCGATATCCACGCCAGCGGTCAGGGCGGCTGCGGAAGCCTCCTTCAGATCGGCGCTATATCCCTGATTGATAAGCTGTTTCACCGCGTCCCAATCGGAGACGACAAGCCCGTCGAAGCCCCAGCGGTCCCGCAGGACCCCGGTCATGGTATAGTGATTTGCCGAGCCGGGCACGCCGCTTATGTCGTTGAACGAACTCATGAGCGACACCGCTCCCGCATCCACACCCATTTTATAAGGATAAAGGTACACGTTCCAGAGTGTGGGACGCGAAATTTCGGTATACACATAATCGCGGCCGGCCTCCGAGGCGCCATAGCCGACGAAATGCTTGAGGCAGGAAGCTACGGCATCCTGCGATGTGAGTCCGGCGCCCTGGTATCCACGCACGGTGGCGGCACCGAAGACTCCATTCACGTAGGGATCTTCCCCGTAACCCTCCGCCACGCGGCCCCATCGGGGATCGCGGGCGACATCAATCATGGGTGAGAAGGTCCAGTCCACACCGCTCCTGCGGGCTTCGCGGGCCGAATGTGCACACATCTTTTCCACCAGTTCCGGATTCCAGGAACAGGCCTGGCCCAGAGAAATCTGGTAAAGTGTCTTGAAACCGTGGATATCGTCGTAGCCGAAAAGGATGGGAATTCCAAGGCGGGACTGCTCCACCGCCCGTTTCTGCATGGCGTTGCGAAGTTTAGGATCGGTGTCGAAATAAATGAGGGAGCCGATTTCAGCAGGGATATTCTTAACCTCCTCCCCTATGTTGTTCACGTTGTTGTTGCGGCCCAGAGTGTACTGGTTCAACTGCATCACCTTCTCGTGAAGTGTCATCCGGGAAAGCAGGTCGTTCACCCTAAGTTCTTCCGGAGCGGATGCATCCTTATAAACCGGGCCGGACAGTTCCGGGACCCCGCGATAGTATGCATTCATCACATACCAGGCTTTTTTCTTGCGTCCCTTGTCGGACAGCAGTCCCTTTCTGTTGAAAAATGATTGGTTGGAGGGATGCTGGCGATATGGGCTCAGGAAGTCGTAGAGCACCCAGGGGGATACTCCGGCCAGGTTGGGGATGTTGCGGAACATGGTCAGATTGTCCCGGTAGAGGGCAGCCTGATAGTCTTCGCTCCAGGAACTGGCGACATCGGCATCGCCCGTGCGCCCGGCCAGGGCCTCGCATCCGAACTCACTGATAACCAGAGGTTTATCGGTAAAGACATTCCAGCGTATCTCTGCTGCAGGCTTGGGCCATTTGGCATACCATCCCATGTATTTATTGATGCCGATCACATCCAGCTCGCCGGCAAAGCCGTCCTTCATCTGGAACTCGTCCGCCTCGGGGATAAAAAATGCCACATCGAATGCAGAAGTGAACAGGCGGGATGAATCCAGCGAGCGGCCGTAATCCAGCAGACGGCTCAGGAAAGCATCCCTGTCCGTTGCCGGCCTGGTCTCATTGGAGATGCTCCAGAAACCGATGGCGCATCGGTTGCGGTCCCGCGCAATCATCTCCCAAAGGTACTTCTCCGCTTTTTTGTAAGTATCCTCATTGGAGAAGTCTATCCCTTGCCACAGGGGTATTTCCTCCCAGATCAGCAGCCCCTTTTCCTCGGCATAGCGTACGATGTATTCGCTTTGCGGGTAATGTGCAAGGCGGATGGCATTGCAGCCAAGTTCAAGGGCTGCATCTACAAGCGTCCGGGCATCCTTGGCGGTGCATGCCCGGCGTTTTTCCATGGGGATTTCTTCATGGAAGGAGATGCTCTTGAGGAAGGTCTCCTCACCGTTTACGAGGATGCGGGTGCCATCGACGGATATGCTGCGGAAGCCTATTCTATCGGTAATTATATCTTCATTCGCACTGATGCAGACTTCGTAGAGTTTGGGATCGAGAGGTTTCCAGAGACGAAGTTTTTTTGCTTTCAGTTGGAAATGTGCAACCCCCTTCTCATCTGTCTTTGCCTTGGCCTTAAGTTTAAGTTCAGGGATGGAGATATTGACCTCAACCCCGCCGAATGGCGGAGTCACCTGCACATCCGCCGCTATCCTGTCGGATGTGCCATCATGCAACCGCACAAAGTAGTCGGACACATATAGTTGAGGCACATTCAGCAGCATTACGTCTCGGGTAATGCCGCCGTAATTCCACCAGTCGAAAGACATCGCCGGGATAGCCTCTTTCCGGCGCTTGTTATCCACCTTGACGACAAGGAAATTATCCCCGTCTTTCAGCAGATTGCTTACTTCTGCCTGGAAAGGAGTGAACGAG
>ONFK01000276.1 GCA_900317065.1 uncultured Bacteroidales bacterium | reverse complement strand
GTACTGCTCCTTGCCGGCCTTTTTCGACGCGTGCTCGGCGATCGACTTGACCATATAGGTCGTGCTCGTCTTGCCGTTCGTGCCGGTGATGCCGAGCATCGTCATTTCGCGTTCGGGGTGGCCGTAAAAGCACGCTGCGGCCAGCGCCATCGCCTTCTGGCAGTACGGCACCGGCGAAGCATACCGGCCCGCCATTGACAAGAGCTACACGATCAACTATCTGAGCACGGAAGGCGCGCAGGCTCTGATCGACTACTGGGATCAGGAAGTGCTGACAGACGAGGTGCAGTCTCTGATCGACCAGATTGAGGAATGCGATCTGTACATGGATTCTCTGGAGCTGTCGGTACATGGCTCCGATACCACAGGTCAGCTGTGGTGCGCCGATATGGAGGAGCAGTTCTCTGCCCGGAACACCTATGACATCGATACGCTGCTTCCCTTCCTCATCAAGAGGGGCGGGACCTTCGGAGCGCCCAATGTTTACTTCTATGAGCCGGACGACGAAGCCGGGCAGACGTATGTCGACAATTTCCGGCTGGATTTCCAGCAGACCCAGACCGAGCTTTATATGGAAAACTGCCTGCAGGTGCTGGCGGACTGGCTGCATGGCCGCAACATGAGACTGAGGGCCGAGAATTCCTACGGCGCGCCCTTTGAAATCTCTGAGCCGGCAAAGGTTCTTGATTATGTCGAGACCGAGTCGATGGAGTTCGGCAACGAGCTGGACAGTCACCGCAACATGGCCGGAGGGACCCATCTGTTCGGAAAACGTATGTCCAGCGAGACCGGCGCATGGATCTCGGGCAACTATATCTATGATAACAATTATTACCGTCAGGTGTTTTACATGCAGTATGCAGCCGGCGTACAGAAGACCGTGACCCACGGTTATTCTGCGGAGTATGGCCCGGAAGAGTACGTTCAGTGGCCGGGCTTTGAGGGTATGGACGCGGTGTGGTCGGAGCGCTTCAACAAGCGTCAGCCGGCACAGGTAGATTATGCGGCGCAGAATCTTCATTACAGCCGCCTGCAGAAGGCGCTGGAGGCAGGCGTGCCGCAGATGGACATCGGAATTCTTCGTTCGGACTATGCCTTCAATAACCGTCTGACCAACGGCGGAATGCAGAATTTTGTGGAAAAGGGCGTGTACAGCAACAAGGCGCATACCCAGGACGGCTATTACTGGAGAGACATGGGACTGCAGAATGCAGGCTATACCTACGATTATTTCTCCCCCTGGCTTCTGACGGATGAGGAAGTGACCTGCACGGATGGTCTTGTCAATGCGGACGGCGCCGCTTATCAGGCGCTTCTGGTGGTGGAGGACGAGCTGCCGCTCGAAGCCGCGAAGGTTCTTCTGGACTGGACGAAGAACGGCCTGCCGGTCGTGTTCGTAAACAATGCGGTGCAGCTGGTTGCAAATGATGAGATTCTGAAGGAAAACGGTGAAGTCGCCAGCAGGTCCGGATCGAACAACGCGGCGGATGAAGAGCTTGCGGCTGTCGTTTCCGAGATCAAGGAGCAGGCAAATGTACGTACGGTAGAGAGCGAAGCAGACGCCATGGCGGCGCTGCAGGAGCTGGGCGTCCTGCCGCGTGTCATGTACAGCGAACCGAACACCGTACTGCTTCCGGTGCTTCGGAGCGATACGGATGCAGATTATCTGTATCTCTATCATTACATGTATGAAGAAGTCGATGACTTTGAGACGACCGTATCGGTGGACGGCGTTTATGCTCCGTACTTTATCGATACCTGGTCCGGCAAGGTGACCGCGGCGGAGAACTGGCGCGTGAAGGACGGCCGTACCGAGATCGACGTGAACATCGCTCCCGGTGAGACGCAGCTGCTGGCGCTTGATAAGAATACGGATGTGGCGGACGGATACGAGACCTCGGCCGAAGCGGCTGAGACAATTGTTCCGGTCACGGGCTGGACGCTTACCGTGGACAGCTTTAACCCCGGCGAAAAGCTGACCCGTACCGAGGAGAACGAAGAGACGGGCCTTACCACCACCGAGGTCGCTTATGACACCGAGCATGTGATGCTGGATGCCGGCGCGCTGGATGCGCTTCTTCCCTGGAAGGATATCGAAGCGGTGGGTGAGACGGTATCGGGCATCGGAACCTATCAGACTTCCTTTGAGGCGGACAGTGCAATGCTGGACGAGAGTGCTCATGTGATCTTCCGGGCGGACAGCTTCGAGGGCGGCACGGCAGCCGTGTTTGTGAACGGCACCCAGGTGCCTGTAAACATGGACCGCCGCACGGCAGACCTTTCGGGCCTCCTTGTCGAAGGCGCGAACACTCTGGAAGTGCGCGTTACATCTTCCCTTCGCAACAAGATGCGT
>ONFK01000270.1 GCA_900317065.1 uncultured Bacteroidales bacterium | reverse complement strand
TTATATTTATATATAATAAGGTATAAGGCCTTATAATGGTGGGGGGGCAATATTTTTTACGTTTTCATAAAAATTTTTGAAAAAATATTTAAAAATTGTTGAAAGATAAAAAATTTTGATATATCTTTGCATTCGGAAACGATACAATGTAGTGTATAGCTCTTTTGCTTGTACTGTACATATTGAAATTTTCCTTTTTTAGACGCAACGATTGAAAAACAAGTCGCATCTAACGACAGTATGTTTGGAACGATGAACATTCTCAACGGAATCTCCAGGAAGGCCTCCAAGGTCGTCCTCTCTGCCGTCATGATGTTCGTCGCTGCTTTTTTTGTACGCGCGCAGAAGGCCTCGCTGCGCATTTACTACAAGTTCGACAACGCTACCGTCTACACCGACTATCTCTCCAACCCTGCTTCATTTGCAAAGCTCGACGAGATCGTCTCTTCTTCCTCTGCATCCAACGGGTTCGAGATCGTCACGTTCTCTTCTCCGGAAGGCAACTTCGAATACAACGCTCGTCTTGCTGCCCGCCGCGCCGAATCCCTGCGCAACTGGGTATATGGCAAGTATCCTCAGCTTAACGGAAAGGTGAGCATCCGTCCCAACGCCGAGTCCTGGGAGGATCTCCGCCTGAAGGTCGAGTCTGACAGCCGCCTCTCTTCCGACGTCCGCAGCAGGATTCTCAACATCATAGATTCCGACAAGGCCGCCGATGCAAAAGAGGCTTCCCTCAAGGCGATGCCCGAGTACAGTTCCCTTTACGCGAACTACTTCCGCACGCTCCGTTTCGCGGAGATCCGCTACGCCGCCACCGGAGTTTCCGGCACCGGCGCCGAGACTGCTGCAGCCAGCCAGGCTGACGCATCCTCCGACGCCGCTTCCGCAACTTCTGCTTCTGCTAAAGTCTCCGGAGCTGCAAATGCTTCCGCATCAGCTCTTCCGGCATCTCGCGCAGACGTGATCTTCGCGCTCCGCTCAGCCGACATCGACGAAAACTCCTACAGCAACCGCGCCGTCCTCGCTGCGATAGCTTCCATGCTCGAAGGCAAGACCGCCGAGGATGTCGCTGCCATCAATATATTTTCCACCGCATCTCCCGAAGGCCCTCTGGCTCTCAACAACCGCTATTCAATGCAGCGCGGCCAGGCCCTTCGCGATTATATAGTATCTGCATATCCTGAACTTGCAGAAAAGATTTCAGTACGTTCTGCCGGCGAAGCATGGGACGATCTCAAGTCCGCTGTAGAAAGCGATCCTTCTCTTTCCGAAGCATCCCGCAGCAAAATTCTCTCCATCATCGTTTCCGACGCTGAGGTCGATGCCAAAGAGGCGAAGTTGCGTGCCCTCCCCGAGTGGAAGCACCTCTTCGAAGACATTTTCCCGTCCCTCCGTTATGCCCGTATCAATGTAAGCATGAACGAGACGCCGGCAGACATTACTGAAATTCCTTCCATCGCAGACCAGGGCGACATAGACGTCGAAGACGAGACTGTCGCAGTGAAAGATACTACTTTGCATCTGACGGACACGACTATCGTAATCCCTTCGATTCCTGTTGTTCCCGCCACCCCTGTTACAGAACCTAATGATACGATTTCTAAAATCGATACTACCGTGGTTGCTTCCGAGGCCGCTCCTTTCGTAGACAATACCAAGCCTATCTTCGCGGCTTCCACCAACCTCGTATACGATTTCGGAGGGCTGATCCGTCCTCTGTCATGGACTCCCAACTTCTCGCTGGAGCTTCCCATCGGACAGAAGTGGAGCGTCTACGGCGAGTACGCCTTCCCTTGGTGGGTCACCAGCGGAAACGATCAGGCATGGCAGATCCTCAAGTGGGACATCGGCGCCCGCCGCTGGCTCTCCCGCCACAACCCCAACGACCGCATGGATGTTCTCCGCGGACATTTCCTCGGCATCGACCTCGGTGCCGGCTACTACGACATCGAACCCAAGCACACCGGCTATCAGGGCGAATTCCAGACCGTATCCCTCGAATATGGGTATGCGTTCCGCCTCGGCCGTGCCTGGAGGCTGGACCTCTTCGGCGGCCTCGGCTGGCTTGGAACACATTACCGCTACTACGAAGGTGACTCCACCGACCAGCACCTTCTTTACAGGCATCACGGAAAGATGGACTGGTTCGGTCCGGTAAAGGCTGGCATCAGCATCAAGTACATTTTCCACAAAACTGACGAAGGGAGGAACGCACAATGAGAAAGAAACTGTGGATATTGATTCTTGCTGCCCTGACGCTGTTGGTCGGATGCGAACGCCGTCCTCTCGAAGCGATCTACCGCTCCACCGTACGAGTGATCGTCAAGTGCATCTGGGAGGTCCACGCCTATCCTAAAGGCATGAGGCCCAGCGGTGTGACCATGTACTTCTTCCGCAACGGAGAATACTACACCACCGTC
>ONFK01000277.1 GCA_900317065.1 uncultured Bacteroidales bacterium | reverse complement strand
GATATACTGCCCCATCTGGGCGGGATCCTGGCCATAGTAATACTCGCTGTCCGGTTCGGGCATGAGAGCCGCGGAGAGGATGATCTTCGGGTTCGCCTTCTTGGTAGCGGCGTTTATCTGCCTGCAGAACTCGGTCACGCAGCCGGTGGCGGTGATTTCCTCGGAAGGATTGTGCTTGTGGGCGGTGCCGCCGAATCGGATGTAGTCAAGATGGATGCCGTCTACGCCATAACCCACATATTTGACCGCACGCTCGATCACCTCGTCGAAGTACTCCTGCTTGTAGCGGTTGAGCGAATCGTCCACGGGATTGATCCATTTGCCGTCCTTGTAGAAGGCCTGGAACCAGATGTGCACCTTCATCCCCTTGGACTGGGCCTCGTGGATGAATGCCAGGGTGGAGTCCACGCCATGCTTTTCGAAGGCGACTTCGTGAAGGATGATGTTGTCTATGGCCTTGGCATGAAGGTCGTCGAGATCAACTTCGTTCATGAATTTCGACCAGAGCCAGATGCCGTTGGTGTTGACCGGCGCCTGCTTGCAGGAAGCAAGCGCCAGTGTGAATGCAAGGATAATTAGGATACGTTTCATTTCTCTACTGTCCGTTTAACTTCAGGTCAAGCAAGGAAGGGATACTTCCGATTCCGTGGCGGAAGAGCATGATACCTTTTGCCTTGGTGCCTTTGTATATATCGCAGCTTGCCTTGATGGTGGCTGCATCCAGTCCGCGGCTGCCGCTGTCGTAGGTGTCCACACCTGCCCAACATTGGGCCGGGACGCCATGCTCCGCGAAATAGTTCGCGATGGATTTGCAGGTCCCATAGGACTTGTTGCTGCTGTTGCCGTAAATCATGGGAATCAGGATGTCCAGATACTTGCCCATGGATTCGGGGTGCTGGCCGTAATAGCGCTCACTGCCGGTTTCAGCCATAAGGGCAGCCGAGAGAATCAGGTCCGGATTGATGGCGCGGAGCTTCTCCGCCGCCTGTCGGCAGAACTCGTCGATCGCGCCCTGGCCGGTCACTCCCGCATCGGGGAAATCGTGCTTGTATGCGGTGCCGCCGAAACGTATATAGTCGAAATGGATGCCCTGGACGCCGGCTTTGACATATTTGGCGGCCCGGCTGTCGCCGAGGATGTCGTCGAACATATCCTGGTCGTAACGCTTTTCGGAGTCGATGACGGGGCTGCGCCAGCCGTTCACCCCCTGATTGTCGTTCCACCAGAAGCACTGCATCCAGATATGGATGGTGATGCCCAGTTTGCCCGCCTTTTCCAGAATTCCGGGAATCAGGTTCTCATAATACCTGAAGGCGTACTCGTGCAGGAACACATGCCCTATCCCGAGCTTTACGAACTGGTCCAGATTGCTCGAAAGAGATGGAGTGCTGCTCTGATTGTACCAGATTCCTACCGTATTGCCCTTAATGATGCCGTAGTTGGCATTACCCTTGGATGCGGTTTTGACCGTATACCAGTCGGAACCGTCCGGGATACGGGACCAGCTTCCGCCCGAAGGGGCGTTGTCGCCGTCTTTCACATCAGTTTTCCTGAAGGAATCCACTGTCTTGCCGTCCGGAGCGACGAGCGTGACGGCTGAAGTCCCGTCCGCCTTGACAGAAAGCACCTTGTGCTCTCCGGGCTTCATCGTGCCGGAAAGGGTGGCAGCGGCAGTGCCGCCGACCTTGACGACTGCATTGTCCACGCGGAGCGTACGGACCGTGGGATTGTAAACTTCCACCCATGATTCAGCCGTGCAGACTTCGTTCAGCACGAGTTCGGAGACATCGTCCGAAGAATCCTGGTTAGCGGCATCGCGGGTTGCAGTGCTGCTGATGTACCAGTCTCCGGTGATATCAGGAAGACGGGAATAGCTCTGACCGGCATAGGGGGTACCGCTGTTCTTCACTTCGGCCACTTTGAACTCGTCGGCCACTATGCCTTCGTTGGACACGAGCTTCAAGGTCTTGAGATCCCCGAGTTCCGCATTTACCGAAAGATAGTTGCGGCTCTTGATCGTCGCATCCTCGCCGAAAGTATACACTGTATGCTCCTTGCCGGAGTTATCTGTCTTCACAAGGGTGGTTTCGTACAGATTTAGGAGTCCGTTTGAGGAATGATAAAGCTCAACCCATCCGTCGGCCGTACTTAATTCGTTGATAATCAAACCTTTTATGTTGCGCGCAACAAACTTGTAGTTCTTCTCGCCCGGAGTAGCCTTCTCGCTCAGCACGAAATCTCCTGTGCAGTCCGGAATGCGGGACCAGGATTGCCCGTTTCCGTGTTTCCCGACCTTCGAAGCAA
>ONFK01000278.1 GCA_900317065.1 uncultured Bacteroidales bacterium | reverse complement strand
AAAAATGAATTTACTTTTCTCTGAAAGAAATGTACGATAGGACAGTAAACGACAAGAGCAATCACTCAATCTCAGAGCAGGAGATCCAATGAACTACGAAGAATTTCTCCAGAGACATCATAATTCCAAACACTTTGCCGGGGACATCGGCGTAAGTCTTCTCTCCATCAGTGACGGTCACGCCGAGGCTGAACTTCCCGTCGTGCCTGAACTCTTCAATCCCATCGGAACCATCCACGGAGGCGTCATGTATACGCTTGCCGACACAGTGTGCGGCTGCGCCGCCCTTTCCAGAGGACAGATCTCAACCACGATCGAGGGCAAACTCAACCACCTGCGCGCCACCACAGAAAAGGATAAAAAGCTAATAGGCAAGGCGGATGTTCTCCACTTCGGCAAGCAGACGATCGTCACTTCCGTGAAGATCTTTAATGACCGCGGGCAGACTGTTGCGGCAGGGCTCTTCACCTATTTTGTGCTTGATGAGAAAACTGTTAAATACAGGCTCTGAGCAGATCAGACCGGAAACGTAAAAGGGAGGAGGGATTCACGGGAATCCCCCCTCCTTTTTCATCTCTTGATCAGATCAGGAACTGCTCCTTAACTGCCGGTTTAAGCTTCCACATTCTGTTGAAGGTATCCCCTTCGATGCGGAGGAAATGCTCCTCTTTCGTCGGGAAGATTCTTGATGTGAACACTGCGTCTCCGTCGTTTACGAAGATCTCGACCGAACTGCTGTCCACAAAAATCCTCAGGTGGGACAGGCCGTTCTCCAGAGGTCTTGTGCGGCTCTCTCCTTCCTGTATGTTAAATCTTGTCTTCATGCCGCTTCTGTCCACCGTGATCTCTTTTTTGTCTTCGCTGTAGAGGATCGACATTCCTCCTTTTCCGTCCTCATCCGTAAACAGATAAAGGCTGACGTCTCCCTTGCGGCACTCAATGGCGATCTCCGCTGCGCGGGGAAGTGCGAAACAGCCCGCCTCATTAGAATCGAACACTGCCTGCTCGTCCCTGAGCTTGCGAAGTTCCGGCAGCGGCTGCTGGATCAGACGCCTTCCTCTGACGGTCAGCTCTCTGGGAAGTGTCAGGCACCCCGCCCAGTCCTCTTCGTCCGTCGGATAAGACACATCCGGCACGCCCATCCAGGCGATCGGCAAGTTCTTGGCGTCGTAACGACCCGATCCTGCAGACGGGAGCCAGATGTTATAGTCGGCGGTTGCATAGACTGCTACAGCGCGGAGTCTTTCTTGCAAGTCCTGAGCGAGAGAGTTCGTGAACATGGCGCCGAAGCTAAATCCTGTGGCGAACACGCGGGTGGTGTCAACGCAGTAGTTGTCGAACATCGCGGTAATCATTTCGTCAACGAACTGGTGGTCTTCCTTGCCGTTCCAAGTACCGTTGTCGTTACCCTGAGGTGCTACGAATATGTAATCGCCGTTCTTGTCCAGGTTCTGCTGGCCATAGTACGGAGTCGGATGGTCATAGTCCGGAGAATGGTGCACGAAGTCTTCGGCCTTGGAACCCATGCAGTGGTTTGCAATGAGAACCTTGTGCGGCTTGGAGTTGTCGTAGTTCTTCGGCAAGGTGAGGAAGAAGATACGGTTCTTGCCGCCGACGTTGATCTGGAACTTCTGACCGTTTTCGACGGAACCGATCGAGTTGATGGAAGAATTCTTGCCGCAACCCTTACTCGGACGCGGAGTGTTCTTCAAGGCGTAACCGAAGGCGAATGTTTCTTCGTCACCCGAGCCCGGATTCACGGAGGAACCAGCTTCTGTGAGTTTGATGCTCACAGTTGTGTCGAGGTTCGGAAGGTACGTCTTGTAGGTATCGAAGCCTTCGAAAGCGACACTCAAGGTGTCCTTGTCGTTAGACAGTCTTGCGAGAGCCTTGTGGCCCTGCACGGCGGAACCCGAGAAGTTGCCCGAAGCGTTAAAGCGGATTGTTTCTTGTGCGGAACCGAGCTTGACGCGGGCGAGGTAGGTGCCCTGGGCTTCGATAACGGAATTCAGGTCCACGGCGCCGGAACCCTGGAAGGTTTGGGCAAATACCTGGTTACCGACCATGTCGAAAATCTTGACTTGAACCGGATTGCTGCCGTTCTGGGTGAAATTCAAGACACCGTTGGTGACGCTGAAGCCGCCGGCGCTACGAGCCTGCGTAAGGCCGATCGTTTCTTCCTTGAAGGTGAATTTTCCCTGGGCGTCCGTGGTGGTGGACTTGTTTTTCTTGATGAGCTTGACGTCTGCACCCTGGATAGCCTTGCCATCCTTATCGGTAACGGTTCCG
>ONFK01000280.1 GCA_900317065.1 uncultured Bacteroidales bacterium | reverse complement strand
CACCCAGACCGATGATCTGGATCCTGCCGGGCGCAAAATGATCAAAATAGCCGGTCAGTTCCCGCGCCGGCCTGTTGACCTCCGCCTGCCGGACCTTGATGTCCGCCGTCCCTATTTCCGGGGTCAGGGCGGTCAGGTTCATTTTCTCGATAATTTCTTCAATTTTCAAAAAAGCCATCGGTAATCTGCCCCTTTCTATGTGAACTGTATGAACTGTATGATCTGTCTGATCTGTATAATCTGTATGCCCGACACCTACGGTCGTCTGCCGGGCGTCTTCCAGGAAGGCAGCGGTTTTTTCTGCCGGGCATCTTCCGGAAATATTTCTGTTTTTTCTTTCCGGAAACCGGACAAAGCCGCTGTCCCGCATCCCCGGTCATATAAGGTCATATTCCGGCGGCCGGATCAGCTGCTGCCCACCATCGTGCCCGGACACGGCACCGTTTACAACGTGGACGGCAAGTACTCGAACAGCGAGGATGCCATCGCTACGGTGAATGCCGATGAGGATGCCAGCGAGACGACCATCTACAACGTGGCCGGACAGCGCGTGGCACAGCCCACAAAGGGCATCTACATCGTCGGCGGACGCAAGGTGCTTTATCGCAAGTAATCGCCTCTGCCGTCGCTGCCCAACGTGAGAACGTAATACACAGAAATGCCGCATCTGCGCCTGGTTTTGACCGAAATCGGGCGCAGATGTGCATTTTTCTGCCCAAGGATTTGGCAGAACCGAGAAAAACATCTACCTTTGCACGCTGAAACCTGTAAAAGCAGGCCATTACACCCCATATAGTTACCAGCTGTATCGAGTAAGACAATAATTAAAACAAAAAACTATATCACAATGAAACAAGGAATTCATCCCGAGAACTATCGTCCCGTAGTGTTCAAGGATATGAGCAACGGTGACATGTTCCTGAGCCGCTCGACCTGCAAGACGAACGAAACCATCGAGTTTGAGGGCGAGACTTATCCGCTCATCAAGCTGGAGATCTCCAACACATCTCACCCCTTCTATACGGGTAAGAGCAAGCTGGTGGACACCGCCGGCCGTGTGGACAAGTTCATGAGCCGCTACGCACGCTCGAAGAAGTAATCCTTCGGGGCGAGCATACGCACATCGACGAATCAAAGCCCTCTCCATCCTTCCTGCAAATGGGAACACGGAGAGGGCTCTTTTTTTCCTGCACATGAAAGCCAGACACCTCCTCATCATGCTTCTTGGTGCCGTCGTTGCCGTCTCCTGCGGCAACGATGACGACCTGTCGCCCACGAACCCACCACAGGACCGGGGCGACAACGAGAATGCCAACACTCTGTACACCGCCTATTCGCGACGCATGGAGATGCCCCGTCTCGTGGGCGGTCCCACCGACATCTTCCGCGTGAAGAGTGTGCCTACGTATGGCGTGAACTTCAGCTACGAGTACAGTTGCGACCGACGCGCCACCTACTGGATAGCCTACCGATGGGACATCGACAACACGGTGGACAACAACGTGGGGCGTAGCGACCAGTGGGCTGATGACCTGGAGCTGCCAGAGCAGTACCGTGTGACCACCTACGATCACAACAACGACGGATACGACCGCGGCCACATGCTGGCCAGCGAGGACCGGCAGAATTCGTGGCAAGCCAATGTGCAGACCTTCCTGATGAGCAACATGCACCCTCAGTACAATGCCTTCAACGGCAAGGACTATGTATGGTATAATATGGAAATCCGCGTACGCCAGTTCTATAGCGGATGGACTCGCAAGGATAATGCGCAGGACACTATTTACGCTGTGAAGGGCGGCACCATCGGTACTGAAGGCGGAAGCATCTCGCCGCGCGACCAGATAATCGAGGTCACGCCGAAGGGGCTCATCGTTCCCCGATACTTCTACATGGCATTCCTCTACAAGAACACGCAGGCCTCGCAGGGCGGATACAAAGCCATCGCCTTCTGGGTGGAACACACCGACGGGCGCGACACCACGCGGGGCAACGACTTGCAAAAGTACGTCATCAGCATCGACGAACTGGAGCGTCGCACGGGCATCGACTTCTTCTGCAACCTGCCCGATGACATCGAGAACGTGGTGGAGGCCAACGCTACGCCCAAGGCCTGGGGCTTCTATTGAGGCCAGTCCTGCACATCTGTCGAGTGTGCGGACCTATTTTTGCTGACGTACAAAGGACTTCCCGTCCCAGCGATACACGAGGGGTTGCACATAGTGCTGTGCCACCTCTCTTTCTTTTTTCTCCAGCTCGCTGGTCT
>ONFK01000284.1 GCA_900317065.1 uncultured Bacteroidales bacterium | reverse complement strand
ATCTTCTGGGCCTCTTTCAGGAGTTTCTGCTCGAGATCCACGTCGCGGAATGCACGTCCGGTCTCATCTCCCGTGGTGGGAAGGCCGTCGTAGTATTTGATGCTGGCGAGCTTCACGGTGAGAAGGTTCTTCTCTGCGGATGTGCCGCCGATTACGAAAGCGATGTGGTAAGGCGGGCAGGCCGCGGTGCCCAAGGTCTTCATCTTCTCCACCAGGAACGGAAGCAACGTGCCTTCGTTCTGGATGGTAGCCTTGGTCATGGGGTAGAAGTAGGTCTTGTTGGCGCTGCCGCCGCCCTTCGCGACCATCACGAAGCGGTACTCGTCGCCCTGCGTGGCCTCGATGTCGATCTGGGCGGGGAGGTTGCAGCGGGTGTTCACCTCGTCATACATGTTCAGAGGTGCGTTCTGGCTGTAGCGGAGATTCTCCTGCGTATAGGTGTTGAACACTCCCCTGCTCAGGGCTTCCTCGTCCTCAAAATCGGTCCAGACGCGCTGGCCCTTTTCGCCGTGGATGATGGCGGTGCCGGTGTCCTGACAGAAGGGAAGGACTCCCTTGACCGCCGTTTCGGCGTTGCGCAGGAACTGCAGGGCTACATATTTATCATTCTCGCTGGCCTCGGGATCATCGAGGATCGCGGCCACCTGCTCGTTATGGGCACGGCGCAGCATGAACTGGCAGTCGTGGAAGGACTGCTGTGCCACGAGCGTAAGCGCTTCGGGCTTGACTTTCAGGATTTTATGACCTTCGAACTCGGAGGTCGAGACTAGTTTTTCCGAACCGGGGATACGGTAGTATTCCGTAGTATCCTTCCCCAACTGGAACATCGGTGCGTATTTGAATTCTGCCATTATTATGATATTTAATTTCGCTTATTTCTGCATCAGCCAGGTTTTCATGAATTCGTTGAGGTCGCCGTCGAGGACGCCCTGGGTGTCGGCGGTTTCGTAGCCGGTTCGCAGGTCCTTGACCATGCGGTAGGGGTGCAGCACGTAGGAGCGTATCTGCGAGCCCCATTCTATCTTCTTTTTCTGCCCTTCCAGCTCCGCCTGCTTCTCCTGGCGTTTCTTGAGCTCGATGTCGTAGAGGCGGGATTTGAGGATGCGCAGGGCGTTCTGGCGGTTGTCCTGCTGGGAACGGGTTTCGGTGTTCTCCACCATGATTCCCGTGGGGATATGCCGCACGCGCACGCCGGTCTCCACCTTGTTCACGTTCTGGCCGCCGTGGCCGCCGGAACGGAAGGTATCCCATTCTATGTCGGAAGGATTGATTTCGATGTTGATGGTGTCATCCACCAGGGGATAGACGAATACGGACGAGAATGTGGTCTGGCGCTTGCCCTGGGCGTTGAAGGGAGAGATGCGCACCAGGCGGTGCACTCCGCTCTCCGCCTTGAGGTAGCCGTAGGCATAGTCGCCCTCGAATTGGATGGTGGCGCTCTTGATGCCGGCCTCATCTCCCTCCACAAGCTCGGTCACGGTCATCTTGTAGCCGTTGCGCTCGCCCCAGCGCATATACATGCGCATCAGCATCGAACTCCAGTCGTTGGATTCGGTGCCGCCTGCGCCGGAATTAATGGTGAGAACGGCGCCGAGATTGTCGCCCTCCTCGCCGAGCATATTCTTGAACTCGAGATCCTCCAGTTTCTTCAGCGCGTCGGCATACGCCGCATCGGTGTCGGGCCCTTCCGGGTCCAGCTCCACGAGAACGTCCAAATCGTCGGCTGCGGACACCACGGCGTCGAAGGCACTGACCCAGGCCTTGACGCTGCTGACACCCTTGAGGAAGGCCTCGGCGGCCTTGGGGTCGTCCCAGAAGTCGGGAGCCTGGCTTTCGGCCTCTTTGGCAGCTACTTCCGCGCGCTTGGCGTCTATGCCGAGAGACTTCTCCAGCACCGAGATGCGCTGGCGCAGGTCTTTAATCTGTTCCTGTGTAATCATCATACAAATTTAGTGATTATTCCCAAATTTTTCCGATATTAGCACCACTAAAACCTCAATAATTATGAAAAAGTATTTTGCTGAATTCATCGGCACCGCTGTTTTGACCCTTCTGGGTTGCGGAACCGCAGTGTTCGTAGGTTGCGGTGAGCCCGCAGGCGTCGCCGCCACGGCTCTCGCATTCGGTCTTTCGGTTGTCGCTATGGCTTACACCATCGGAGGCATCTCCGGCTGCCACATCAATCCCGCCATCACCCTC
>ONFK01000287.1 GCA_900317065.1 uncultured Bacteroidales bacterium | reverse complement strand
CGTCCTACCTTATGGTGAATGCGGGTTTCTGGGGCGAAGACCACGGACAGCTGCACAGGTTCTTCTCGCTCAAGGATGTGGACATACACGCAACTGCGCCGTACAGGATAGTTGCGGATGACTGCAGATGCAGCGAGGTGCATACTGAGGGACATATCAAAGTCACGCCTGAGGAGGCGGCAGCTCACCCTGAGTGGATGAGCGATGCCGGAGAGATGAGCTGGAAGTTCGATATCCGCAAGGAGATAGCATTCCATGTCGGTTACGGGGCAAGCAAGTTCTTCAGAGCTATAAACGCATTTGAGATGTTCTGGCACGCTGAGGGAATGAAATCTGCTTTCACGGGGGAGATCATACTGAACGGAGTCAGGTACATTCTCAGACCGGAGACCTGCAACGGCTATTCCGACAAGAACTGGGGCGGCGATTTTACCAGCCCGTGGGTATGGCTCTCCTCAAACAATCTGAAGAGCATGGTCTCAGGGAAGAAACTCGAGAACAGCGTGTTCAACATCGGCGGCGGCCGGCCTAAGGTGTTCGGAATAGCGCTCAACAAGAAGCTCCTGGGAGAGTTCTACTACGAGGGAAAGGACTACGAGTTCAACTTCTCGAAGTTCTGGACTCTGTCGCGCACGAAGTTCGACTGCTGGGAGACCGAAGACGAGATCCACTGGCACGTGCTGCAGACGACCAGGAATGCAAAGCTCGATACGCAGATCAGATGCGCCAAGAAGGAGATGCTCAACATAAAATACGAGGCTCCGACCGGATACAAGAAGCACAACAGGCTGTGGAACGGCGGGACCGGCACGGGCACACTCAAACTGTATGAGAGATCGCTGTTCGGCCGCAGAGAGAAGCTGATAGACGAGGTATACGCCGAAGGAATAGGCTGTGAATACGGAGAATACTGCGATCCGGAATAAATAAGAAAATACTGAAGCTGCCGCATTGAACTGCGGCAGCTTTTTTGCATTTTCAGTACGTCAGGTCTGCAGGATCACCGCTCGAACAAACGGATAGCAGCACTCTTTATGGCACCTGCGGCCCCGCCGTAAGGGTGTTCGCGAAGAGGCAGATTAAAAGAGGTATGGCCAAAGAGGACAGTCTGAGGATGGGTGAATTCCCTGAACCCCCATTCCCCGTGATAGGCTCCCATGCCGGAATGACCTGTCCCGTTGAACGGAACCCCCTTTACCATCATGTGGATGCATACTTCGTTTACGCATCCGCCTCCGAACTGCATTGTCTTCATTACCCTGTCGGCCCATGCCTTATCTCCTGTGAATATATACAGAGCGAGTCCGTGTTCTCTTGACGAGATCGTGCTGAGGAGCCCGTCTATTTCATCATCCCTGTATGTGACTACAGGCAGGAGAGGGGAGAAGAGCTCGTGGCGTACGATATCTTCATCGATACCGACGGGATAGATCACAGTAGTGTCGTATCTGCACGTTGAAGGGTCGCCGCAGCCGCCGAATACGATGCGGTCGCGGTAGAGCTCAGCCTCGTCCGCACATTTTCTGTAGGCAGCTTCGGTGATGAGGCGCGGATACTCCGAATCAAGATGAGGATGTTCCCCGGCGAGCTTTATTATCTGTGCCTTCAGCCTTTCTACGAATTCATCAGCGACTTCTTCGGCGACGGCGACCTACATGGACGGACTGCTGAAATTTGACAAGACCTCCTGGAAAATGCTGGCGAAGGAGCTGGCACTGACGGACCTCTGGGGGAAGAAACTGTTCGGCTGGGATTCCTCGGAGGATGACTGGAAACAGGCCATGGCGACGGAACTGACGGATGTGCTTATCCGCACCGGCGCCGATGAGGCGGCAAAGCAGATGCAGCAGAGC
This sequence comes from uncultured Bacteroidales bacterium, assembly GCA_900317065.1. Taxonomy (GTDB): domain Bacteria; phylum Bacteroidota; class Bacteroidia; order Bacteroidales; family UBA932; genus Cryptobacteroides. The sequence goes on along the minus strand of ONFK01000287.1, from coordinate 319 downwards.
AATGCGAATTATTCCGCAGCTCTCTCCCTGGCGACGGACTGGGGCTATGCCGGCACGCAGAAGGGGCTGGGAGCGGCCCTCACGGCGGCCTTCAAGTACGGCGGGGTTGAGGAGGGCGACAAGGCGCTGCGCCGGTCGCTGGCCTATAAGTGCGCTCTTCTGGAGAATGCCGACAATGCGAAATTTGTGGAAGGCCTCAGCAATAAAGTGGGCACAGGTCTGACGCTGGTTTCCACGGTTATCGGCATGGCGGGAGCGGCAGCTGCCTTTGACACCCGGGACCAGACCGCGGTGGAATCCTGGGACAACTTTATTGCTG
>ONFK01000288.1 GCA_900317065.1 uncultured Bacteroidales bacterium | reverse complement strand
TCCTCTTCATCATCGCCACAGAATATGCCGAGCACGTCTGTAAGCTCTTTGATCCTGGCGAGTGCTTCCTTTGCGAACGACTTCGAAGCGCCATCCTTCACGTCGAGGTTGATCTCCGATACGAGCTCGAATATAGCCGCGATACCGTCAGCTGTGTTGAGGTCGTCATCCATCACCTCGATGAACTTCTCTCTGTGCTTATCGAGGGAAGCGATCTTCGCAGCCTCGTCAGCCTCGAAATAGCCCTTGGCGGAGAAGCCGAATACACCTGCGAGCAGGTTTGCAGGGAAGCGGCGGATGGATGTGTTGTAATCCTTCGCGGTCTCGTTGAAAGCCCTGCGGGCCTCTGCGATGCGGTTTTCCGTGCCTTCGAGCTGAGCCTGAAGGTCGAGGAAATTCTCGTTGGCCTTGAGTTCGGGATAGTTCTCAACCACCATGAGCAGACGGTTCAGTGCGGAGCTCACTTCGCCCTGGGCCTTCTGGTAGGCGGCCACATCTTCGGAACTGAGTTCGCCTCCGCTGACCTGGGTGGCTGCTGCACGAGCGTTGACAACTGCCTCGAGGGTCCCCTTCTCGTGTTCGGCATATCCCTTGACGGTTGCTACGAGATTGGGAATGAGGTCTGCACGGCGCTGATAGTTGTTCTCCACCTGACTCCAGGCGGCGGTGACCGCCTCGTCCTTGTTTACAAGTCCATTGTAAGCGGAGATGCCCCAGATAGCGATTACGGCGATGATGCCGATCCAGATAAGTGTCTTTTTCATTGGTTTATCTTTTTTCAGATTATCATTTCACACAGCGTACGGACGCACGGATGCTGCCTTTCCCAAACTCTCCCTCGTAGAGAACAGGCTTGTCTACATAGATGTAGCGCGCGACGGCCAGCTCTCCGGAATTGTCCGAAGTCCAGAACATCGCGTAGTTGTTCAGGCCCTTGTAATTGTCAGTCTGCCCGTCTACGGTCATATATCCGGCAGGAATAGCGGAAAAATGCGTGGCATTGGTAATCTTCACCGCAGGCCAGAACTCCCACATGCGGGCGCCGTTGAACGTGGCGTTCACCATCATGGGGCCGGCAGCGGCATCTTCCGGAACGGATGCGGATGCGACCAGGGCCTTGAAGTCGGCATTGGAAGGCAGATGCCAGCCGGAAGGGCAGGCCGCGGCAGCTTCGTCCCAGGTGTAGTAGCGTCCGAAGATAGGATCCATCGCATCGGCGCCGGAATAGGACTCGCCGGCACCGTTCCATCCGAGATTCTGTATCATCCAGTCCTTGCCGCCCACGGTGTCGTAGTAGTATGACGCCCCGTCGCGGCTGTCCGTGAAGACAGAAGCTTCCGACAGGAAATCGTAACCTTTCAGCGAACCTGTACCGAGCACAGGATTCACGATGGTGAACGACGCGCTGGCAGATTTTACATAATAACCATCCGCCCAGACATAAGCCTGCAGAGTGTATGTTCCCAGGGTATCGACATCGACGACAAAGTCGAACTCCTTGCTCTTGGATGCGGGATCGTCTTCGAGGCGCAGGGTGTCAGTCACCCGCGTCAGGGGGTTGTACCAGCTGCATGCGAGAAGTGTATCCGCCTCGTCCTCCTTGTAGACGCCGGTAGGAACGACGTGCACCACATCACCTTTCATAAGATATGCAGGGACCTCTATGGAGAGGGTTCCGTTCAGATATTCCTTTGTCTCGGTATCTTCTTTATCCTTCTTGCACGAAACCGCGGCCATGGCCGAAACAGCCAGGGCTGCAATCGCGAAATAACGCAGAAACTTCATCTCAAAATATTTAACAGGCAAATATAATACAAATATTCTGCCGAAGTAAAAAAAAACATTATATTTGCGTTTAGGCAAAAACAACGAAAAATGAGCGAAGAAACAATCAGATTGGAATACAACACGGAGAGAGAAAAACTCAAGATAACGGAATATGGACGCAATGTGCTGAAGATGGTGGAGCACCTCAGGGAGATCCCCGACAAGGCGAAGCGCAGCGAGCAGGCCGTCGCGGTAGTCAAGACCATGGAGCTCCTGAACCCCGGCGTCAAGGCACAGGAAGACTGGGAGCACAAACTCTGGGACCAGCTCTACATCATGGCGGGACTGGACCTTGACATAGATTCTCCATATCCGGTGCCGACCGAGGAGCAGATCAACCTC
>ONFK01000290.1 GCA_900317065.1 uncultured Bacteroidales bacterium | reverse complement strand
GAGATGTCGTCATAGACTGTCCCCGTGATGATACTCTGATGGAGGGAGCGGAGGGCGTTGTCCGCAACGCCGGCACGCTCGCCACGGAGCCACGCTTCGAAGAGGTCGGCCTTGGCGGATTCCGCTACAAGGAGGTTCTCGGTGGTGGCCGCTTTCTCCTTAAAGGAGGAGTCGACAGCGTCAAGCTCTGCCTGTATCTCGTCGGGAATGAACCCGGCAGAGAGGAAGTGCATCTTCACGCCAGTGAGGGCTTGTATCTGCGGAATGGTAAGCTGCTTGTCTTTAATCGAACGTAAGGCGTCCAGGCGCTGTTTTCCGCTGAGCGTCTTCCAGTCTTTCTGCAGAGGTTCGCAGAAATTCATCACGGCGTCACGCATCGGTTCGGTCAGGCGGATGTACCCATCCACCTCGTCCGGTATCGAGAGCTTACTGGAGTAAGGGCCGCCGGCAATCAGCGACCGGACACCGTCCGGCGTGAGGTTCTCCAGCGGTTCAAAGCGACGGGTTACGATGGCGTTCGTGTTCTTCGTGAAGCGGACCAGCAGGTTCTCGAATTCTTTGGAACCATTCAGGAGGGCACGGAGATTCTTGAAGGCGATATTCGTATCCATCTCACCTGCGCCGGGAACATTGGCGATTGTCTCGGCAACGCTGTCTTTGAGCGTCCGCAATGAACGTTCCGAGTCGTAGGGCATATTCTTGATGATCCTCTCGATCTCGTCGTCGCTGAGCGTCGCCGCTGAAATCTTTTCTCCTTCAAAGAAGGGGCTTTGGATTTCCATGGCCTGGCGTTCCTTCGGCTTGAGGGACTTGAGCTGCTTCTTGAACTCTTCTATGAGGTAGGTATTATGGAGTCCTATCTTTTGGGGATCCTTGGGGTCTCCGGTAAGGTAGTGCTTGAAGTTGTTCGCATTGGCGTCCTTGGTCGACATGAAGTCCATGATGATGTCTTTCATCGGGGTGGTCAGCTTCGTCTTTCCGAGCATGGTGCCGGGGATGGCTTCACTCTCGGAGTAAGGGGCGCCGGCAAGCAGCTGCTCCATGGACTTGTCAGAAAGGGACGAGAGCGGCTCGTAACGACGGAGGATCATCGATGAGACTGAGCGGCTGAGCTGCATGAGCAGATCCGTCGAACGGGGGTCGCGTTCGATAATCTCCTTCAGAGAGTCGGGAAGGTCTTTTGCGTGCAGGACGTCTTCTGACTCGAAAGGAAGCATCTTGATAATGGTCTCCTTGTCGTTGGCGCTGAGCGGAGTGTATTGGAACTCCGTTTTACCGTCTTTGGTGACCGCCTTCCTTCCGGAGAGGACCTGGCGGTCTTCCTCGGAGAGGGAGTCGATGAATTTATCGAACTCGCTCCTCAGGTACTTGCTCTTTTCGTCGTTGATGTAAACGCGGAACTGGCTGACCTTCACGAAGGCGGGAAGGTCGGTCCAGGCGCTCAGGACCTGGGCGATCATGTCGTAGTCTGCCGACTGCTCGACGGAGGAGTCTTCCTCACGCGGGAAGCGGAAGTCTTTCAGGGCCGACACCTTCTGGGCGGCCGACAGTGAGTTGAACCACTCGTTGGCGGCTGACAGGTCGGTCGATACGATGGATTTCACTTTCCCGTCCGGGCTCGTCGGGATAACGGCGCGCATGGCGCTCTCTATGCTTTCGGATTTCTTCTTGTCCTTCTCCAGGGCCTTGGCCGGAATGAGGGAGAGGATATTGACGGACATCTGTTCGGCAATGGGGCGAGGGTCGCAGATGACTGACTGGAGCCACTCGGCGTACTCGCGCGTACGAGGAGTAGTGGCAATCGGACGGCCGAGACAGTCGCCGGCGAAAAGGGTCTTCAGCCACTTGGTCCTCAATTCCGGCATGACGGATTTATGGTCTTCCATCGTGAGCCACTTGCGCGTTGTCTCGATGACGTCTTCTATGGTCCAACCGTTTTGCATCTCACTGAGGAAAGGATTCTCGAGGGCGGGAGCGTAGTCGCCGAAGTGGATAGCTCCGGCGTACATGAGGTCGTCGGTGGCCTTCATCACACGGGGGAACCGGCGGGCGGTGGTGTGCATGCTGATGGTGGCCTTGATCTCTTCGGTATCGTAGATGGGGTTTTCCATCCTTATCTTTTCACGCGAATCTGGCTCCAAGGCCTTATAGGTCCTG
>ONFK01000291.1 GCA_900317065.1 uncultured Bacteroidales bacterium | reverse complement strand
AAATCCCGAGCATTGCCAGGTAACTCAGCTGGAATCCCAAGGAAGATATCACCCAGGGGCAGGCGGCCAGCTGTATGAGCAGCGCGCAGCACCAGATGGCGATGGGACTTTTCTTCCTGCCGGGGAAGTGCCGGAGGATTTCGTTCAGGGAGATGAACAGCAGCGCCCGCACCGTCGAAGGCGACGCTCCGGTCATCAGAGCATAGAAGGTGCAGGCGGCGATGATCAGGCCGCTGCGCACAGGCGCGCTCACCCGTCCGTTCCCCAGGGGTGTAAGCAGTTTTCCTATAATCAGATAGATGATTCCGAGATGCAGTCCGCTAAGCGCAAGGATGTGGGAAGCGCCGGCGGCGCGGAACGCGTCCACGGTCTCCCGGGCCAGACCATCCCTCTGCCCGGTGAGCAGAGCCCGGAGCAGTTCGTTCGTGCTGCCGTGCGCGAACGGTATGCTCCGTATCAGCGCATCGGTATGCGCCAGCGCCCTGCCCGCCAGTCCTCCGGAAAATACGGGCGGAGCATCCCCCCGCAACTCTCCGCACAGCGCTCCCAGGGCGGCAAACAGCAGCGCATACCACAGCCTTCCGGACAGTCTGCCGCCAAGCATCAGCAGCAGAAGCAAGGCGGTGAGTGCCAGTGAATAATGGAAGAGGGGGAACGGACAGAACTGCGCGAGGGCCACCCCCGCGGCAAAAGGAAACGATATCAGCACGGGATCCCTCGCCTCTACCATAACGATTCACTTTTTAATTCTTTGCTAAAGTAAGCATTATTTCTTAAATTTGTAAGCTATCGAAAACACATTTACTCAATAATATGATAATTCTTGTAATCAACTGCGGCAGTTCTTCTATCAAGTATCAGTTATTCGATATGAAGAGCGCCAACGACTATGCCGTAAAGGCAAAGGGTCTGGTGGAGAAAATCGGCCTCCCCGAAGGTAACATCACTCATAAGCCTACCGGCAAGCAGCCTTTCGAAAAGGCCCTGCCCATTCCCGACCACAAGCTCGGAATGAAACTCGTGATGGACGCCCTTGTCGATCCCGAACACGGCGTGCTCAATTCTTTCGATGATGTAGACGCGGTAGGTCACCGTATCGTGCAGGGAGCCGACTTCTTCGACGGCAGCTGCCTCGTGAACGACGATGTCCTGAAGAAGATTGAAATCTGCTGCGACTTCGCACCTCTCCACAATCCTGCCCACCTGCTCGGCATCCACGCCATCACCCAGGTGCTTCCCAAGACTCCGCAGGTGGTGGTGTTCGACACGGCCTTCCATCAGACCATGCCGGACTACGCATACATGTACGCACTCCCTTATGATTATTATACCGACTACCACGTCCGCCGTTACGGCGCTCACGGCACCTCCCACCAGTATGTTTCCCGCAGGGGCGCCGAATTCACCGGTATCGATATCAATCATTCCAAGATCATCACCTGCCACATCGGCAACGGCTCGTCCGTGACCGCGATAAAGGACGGCAAGTGCATCGACACCTCCATGGGATTCACGCCGCTCGAGGGCATGATCATGGGAACCCGCTGCGGAAACGTAGACTGCAACGTCATCCCCTACATGATGAAGAAGAAGAACATCTCCCCGGACGAGATGACCACCATCATGAACAAGAAGAGCGGTCTTATCGGCCTGGGCGGAGTGAGCTCCGACATGCGTGAGACCGAAGACGCCGCCGCTGCAGGCGACGCCCGCGCACGGCTTGCCATCAACAAGCTCACCTACGACATCGTCAAGCTCATCGGCGCCTACAGCGTGGTGCTCGACGGAGTCGACCTCATCGTATGGACCGCCGGAATCGGCGAGCACAATCACAAGGTGCGCCGCCGCGTATGCGAGAAACTCGGTTCCATCGGAGTCAAGCTCGACTATGCCGCCAACGAGAAGGCCTTCGGCGAAGAAGCCCTCATCAGCGCTCCCGACTCCAAGGTCAAGGTAGCCCTCATCCCTACGGAAGAGGAACTTATGATCGCCCTCGATACAATGAATCTGGTAAAGAAATAAGATATGAGCCTTATCGAACAAATCGTAGCGCGTGCCAAATCCAACAAGCAGCGCATCGTGCTCCCAGAATCGCTTGAGGAGCGCACCATCACGGCAGCAGACCGCGCCCTTGCCGACGGCCTCGCCGAAAT
>ONFK01000292.1 GCA_900317065.1 uncultured Bacteroidales bacterium | reverse complement strand
ATGGGCTATCCCGCACCAGATTTCCGGAGATAAGCCCGGAATGGCTACATTCTTCGAGACGACCGTCCAGCCTTCCTTCTTGGGGAGCGTATTGCCTTCGCAGAGCCGCTTGAAGTCGGCACTGCCGCTTACTATTACGTCCTGCCCGGCCAGCTGGAAACTGCCGAGCAAAAGAAGCACTGCGGCCAGGACAATATTACGCATAGGAACTAGAGATTAAGATGAAAGTCCATGCCGACGGTCCAGCGATGCAGCGGGCTGCTGCTATCCGGTGCGAGATTCAGAAGCCCGTAGGCGGCGGTCAGGTTGAAGGAAAAACGTTTTATTCCCACACCCGCACCGGCCTTGAGATAGATATTGAAAGGCTTGATGCCGAGGTCTTTAATGCTGTCCATCTTCTTGTTCTTGCCGTTATCGTCTTTATGCGGCCAGTCTTTGTCTGTGCTGGAGGTTGTCGACGCCAGGCAGTAGTCAAACACGGGTCCGGCAAAGAGGTTCCATCCTTTCGAGGTGCCGTAGTTGAATGAGACCGGAAGCTGGAGGTGATGCTCCTGGATGGAGGTGTCGTAGTTCCCCAGGGTGATTGCGTCCAGTTTGCTCTCATCGTCCCAGGCGCCCATCGCCCCCCAGAGAATATCGAATTTGTAGTTGAGCCCGACATTGACCATGGCGGACATGCTCACGGGTATGCCGTAGATCATGCCAACATACGGGCCCATGCCAAATCCATTGGATTTGAATCCCTCCGGGACCTTGCGGCTGAGGAATTCGTAGTTCATACCGAAGTCGAAGCCGATTTGGGCCCTGAGAGTGGGTGTTGAGACGAGCAGGACAGCGAAAATGGTAATTAGGACTTTTTTCATACGCGTATGTTTTTTGGCAAAGATAGCCAGGCCGAAAGACTCTCTTGTGGCGGAATCCACCACAAGGTGCTGATTTATAAGGATATTTCGAACGGAATTGATACCTTTGCGGATGAGATGCGCCGATTTGCCGTCATACTATTGCTACTTTTCTCCTGCACATTATGGGCGCAGGAACCCCGTCTTGTGAATTATTCCGCTGCCGACGGGCTGCCGTCCAATACAGTCTATGCCATTACGCAGGATGCCGACGGTGTACTATGGGTAGGCACACGTAACGGATTGGCAAGTTTTGACGGAGTACAATTCAAATCTTGGAAGGAATACGGCAGGGTGAATGCCCTGGCGGTGGACAAGGACGGTCGGCTGTGGATTGGGACTACGGATGGGCTCAGGGTGAGAGATGACAAGGTGGAGGGCAATATTCGGGCACTTTTGGCAGATTCAGAGGGCTATGTCTGGGCTACCGTAGGCGACACCCTGCTGCTGAAACTCTCTTACAAGGATGGCATCCGGGAGGAGGCCCGATGCTGGTACGACAAGCGGGACTCGGAAGGAGATTACCCCTATTATCAGATCTTTGAGGCCCGGGACGGAAAACTCTGGCTTGCGGGCCGGATTGTCCGTTTTCAGTACGTTGAAGACAGGCTCAGACCGAGGGTCGTGCATCCATTCGGCAATAGCGGATTCTGCCCCGGGAGTTTCGCAGAGGTCGGAGGTAAACTCTATGCCTTTGACGACCATACATCCCTTCTGTATACTTATGAAGACAGAGAAGTTGTTTTGCACGGCCGCCTTCCAATAGCCCATGCCCGGCTCTTTACGGACAGCCAAGGCCGCCTCTGGGCCGCCGGCTCGTATGGCATCGGGCCGGTGAATATCGAAAAGCCGGAAGATACACCTGTCTATAAAACACCGTCCACAGAACTCTACTGCCTGTTTGAAGACCGCCAGGGTAATATCTGGGCGGGAGGCGACAACGGACTTTCTGTCATTTGTCCGGCGTTTCAGCATGTGCGGACCATATCTTCGGCCAATGTCACGGCTATCATGCAGGACAGCCGAGGGAAAATGTGGATAGGGACGGCCGAAGACAGGGTGTCGGCCTTGTACGAAGACAGTGCCGGAGCCGTTTACGTGGGTCTTTGGAACAACACCGGCTGGGAAGTTTGGAAGGATGGGAGGATGCATAAGGACCGCCTAAGCGGGCCTCTCCCGGAGGCACAGCGTGAAGCCCGGCTTTTGGACGGAGCCAACTGGATATCCGATT
>ONFK01000295.1 GCA_900317065.1 uncultured Bacteroidales bacterium | reverse complement strand
TTCGCAAAGAAGTTCGGCGACACTATGGACGAGATCCACACCGACCTCCACGAATGTCTCGGGCACGGCAGCGGCCAGCTTCTCCCGGGGGTTTCCTCGACCGCGCTCGGCGAGTACCAGAGCACGCTCGAAGAAGCCCGCGCCGACCTTTTCGGGCTCTACTACTGCGCCGATCCCAAGATGGTGGAGCTCGGCATCGTGCCCGACAAGGATGCCTACAAGGCTGAATATGCCTCCTACATCCGCAACGGCATCATGACCCAGTTCACCCGCGTAGAACTCGGCAAGAAGAATACGGAAGCCCACATGCAGAACCGCAAGCTCATCGCCGAGTGGTGCTACGAGAAAGGACTTGCAGGCAATGTGATAGAAAAGCGCATGAAGGATGGCAAAACGTATTTTGTGGTAAACGACTACAAGGCTTTGAGGGGCCTGTTCGGCGAGCTGCTCGGAGAGATCCAGCGCATCAAGAGCGAAGGAGATTACGAGGCAGGCAAGGCCCTGGTGGAAACCTACGCGGTGAATATCGATCCTGATCTCCACCGCGAGGTGCTCGAGCGCTACCAAAAACTGAACCTCAAGCCCTATGGCGGATTCGTGAATCCCGACATCAAACCTGTCCTCGATGCAGCCGGCAAGGCCGTCGATTTTGAAATCAGCTATCCCGACGACTATCTGGGACAGATGCTCGAATATGGAATAAAATATCGTACTTTATGAAAGGCATATACATTTTCCTGGCCGACGGTTTCGAAGATGTCGAGGCCCTTGGCACGAACGATGTCCTGCGCAGGGCGGGACTCATGACCACGCTCGTAGGCATAGGCGAAGAGCCCTTCGCCCAGACTTCCCACAGGGCCCTCGTGGGGGTGGAGGCCAATCTCCCATTCATGGAAATAGACCATGAGGGCACTACGGAAAAGGACGTTCTCATCTTCCCCGGAGGCATGCCCGGCAGCAAGAGCCTTGCAGCCTGCAAGCCCCTCGTCGAGCTTATGCAGGAGCACTACGACGCCGGCGGCACCGTGGCTGCCATCTGCGCAGCTCCCGGCCTGGTACTCAGCCAGTTGAATGGGATAGCAGGCGCCGAAGTCACCTGCTTCGACGGCTTCGAACCGTATCTCGAGAAAGCCGGTGCGCACTTCTCTCCCAAGAGCGCAATCTGCTCAGGGCGCATCATTACCGGGCGCAGCGCCGGATGGGCCCTCGAGTTCGGCCTGAAAATTGTGGAGAAAGTACGTCCGGAGAAGGTAGACGAAGTGCGTCACGCCCTCTACCTGAAAACCGAATAGAATGGATCTCAGACTCGACAAATACCTCTGGTGCATCCGCGTGTTCAAGACGCGCTCGGAGGCCACCGATGCCTGCAAGGGCAACAAGGTGCAGGTGAACGGAGTGCCCTCCAAGCCCTCGAAAGAGGTGAAGGCGTACTCAGCGACACAGGTGCACTGGTAGTTGAAACGGGCAAATACACCGGAAGATCCCCTGACGACAAATTCATCGTAGACGTTCCGTCTGTACATGATGAGATCGCCTGGGGAAAGGTAAATGTACCGATTTGAAAGGAAAAGTTCGATGCGATCGAAGCAAAAATGGTCGCTTATCTGCAGGGCCGTGAAATATTCATTTTTGACGGCATGGCAGGAGCAGACCCGGCCTGCACAAAGAAATTCCGCATCATCAACGAGCTTGCAAGCCGCGACGACGATCTTATCGACGATCTCGAAGACGAGGACTTTGATGAAGACGGCAACGACGGCTTTGAAGATCCGCTGTGAAAGGAACGCCGGAGACGCAGGCGGAAAAACACCGCGCGGAAGTATCTGAGGAAGCGCAGACTTATCGCGTCATGGGTGAACGGCCCGAACCTGGGATTTGTCGCCAACCGGCGCGCCGAATCGGAAAGAAACGTTATAAAGCCGGGCGACTATATCGTTTTTCCCAAGAACAGCAATTTGCAGAGATGGTTGAAAAAGCTCACCTCGAAGCGCGCCCGCGCTCGCCGCGACCTGCCGCGCAAGGGCAATTACTACCGCCGCCTTGTCGACTACTGGTGGGAGATCTATTGATCTCGCGGCAGGTCAAAA
>ONFK01000299.1 GCA_900317065.1 uncultured Bacteroidales bacterium | reverse complement strand
ACGGGAAGGAAAAGCAGATACTTTGTGGGGCGCCTGCGTTTTATCCGGGGCGGGTGAAGATTTGTTCCGAAAAAAGGCCGGAAACGGGAACAAATCCTTCAAAATGACAAGTTTGTTCCGAAAAAACGGCATTTTTCGGAACAAACACCATATTATTTTAAACTTGTTTGCATTTCCGAGGGGCAACCGTAATGCCAAATGATGCGATCAGGTATAAGTATGCTTCCGATTCCGACCTGTCATTACTCCGAAATAATCCGTATTTTTGTACGAAAATAGATACAAAGTAACCCGCATGCCCTATTATTTGGTCATAACTAAACTTTCCGAGCATCTGGCAAACATGCCCGATCTTGGGGCCTGGGGCTTATGGGGCTTGTTCCTCGGGACTTTTCTGGCTTCGACGGTTATCCCTTTCAGCGCGGATGTGCTGTATATTACGGCGCTCTTGACGACATCCAATCCCTGGGTCTGCCTTGCCGTGGCCGTGGCGGGGAACTGGTTGGGAAACCTTACCACCTACGGTTTCGGATGGATAGGCCGATGGGATTGGATAGAAAAGCTTTTCAAGGTTGACCGCGGGAAATTGGAAAAACAGAAGGCCTATATCGACAAATACGGCATCTGGCTGGCCCTGGTCAGCTGGCTCCCTTTAGTCGGAGACGTTTTCTCCATTGCGCTGGGTTTCTACAAGACCAATCCCTGGCTTACAGCCCTTCTGTTTCTCATCGGCAGGACGCTCCGCTTCCTTGTGTGGACCTTCCTTTTCTACTATCAGCTCCATTGACGTGTACTGTGGTTTCAGCCCGAGGGAGTCATAGAAAGTCCGACGTGCTGCCCCCTTGCCTTTTCATCGACGCAGATATCATCTACGTACAGACTCGTAAGTTCACGCAAACTCCCGCTGCCCTGATGCCGTAAAGCGCAAAAGGCATAGCCGAGCACGGAGCCGTCCTTTTCATAGACGAAGACCGGAGTGTCGGGATTCTCAAAGATGCCGAGGAGTTCGGCATCAGTGTATTTCTTGCCCGTTTCCTTGAAAAGGTCCGGCCGGCCGCGGTGATGAACCGTCAGAACCTGCTGCAGGAGTTTGTTTATGGCCTCGAGGTCATTGGCCTCAGCGCGTCGTATCATATCATTTTTCTTTCACGGATGTGTCAGTTCCGGCACATGCTGTCTTACAAATTTATAAAAAAACCTTAACTTCGCGCTCTGAATATATATGATACAACTCGACCTCATAGAACAAATAATCCGCGAGGCATCCGCTCTGATGGTGCGAAGCGGTTTTTCCATCAAAGAAAAAGGCTCGGCAGAAAATATCGTCACGACTTCCGATCTTGCCGTTCAGGATTATCTTACATCCAGACTCTCGGCCCTGCTTCCCGGAAGCGGCTTTCTCTGCGAGGAAGAAGATATCTCGGATCTTGGTCACGAGTATGTCTGGATCATAGATCCTATCGACGGCACGGCCAATTATGCCCGCGGCAGCGAGAATTGCTGCATCAGCGTGGCCCTCGTGCGGCATTTCCAACCGGTGCTGGGCGTAGTATACAGCCCGTGGAGAGCTGAACTTTATTCTGCGCAGAGAGGCAGGGGCGCCTTCTGCAATGGCTCCCCCATCCATGTTTCCGACAGACCCTTCGAAGATGGCATGCTCTACACTGCCATGTCCACATACCGCAAGGAATTTGCAGGAGCCTGCCGCGACATCATCTACGACCTGTTTATGGAATGCAACGATTTCCGCAGGCTGGGTTCAGCAGCAGTGGAACTCTGCAATCTCCATCCATATACTGCACAGGGGTATGACCTGCCACCACCCGCTGCCTGCCCTTATAATCCCGCAGAAAAGCCCTGCGAATCCAGAGATAATCCCCGTCCTCACTCGGTCCATAAGGATTCACCCCCGCATGCACAAAAAAGCATTCCCCCAGGTCAGCATATAACGGCAGCTCCTGCGCAAACTTCAGCAGTCTGTATACTTCAGCCCGGCCCAGCTTCTTCAGCTCCTTCAACGTTATCTCCCCGCCATTATCCAGCCAGGAATGATATACATATCGTCCTGCCA
>ONFK01000300.1 GCA_900317065.1 uncultured Bacteroidales bacterium | reverse complement strand
AAGTCATTGCGGCTTAGGGATATAAGCAAAAAGGCCTGGTTGATTTCAACCAGGCCTTTTTGACTAAAGTACTGCTTCTTAAGCAGTTACTGGGTACGCTAGATAAAAATGTACTTGCAGATGAACAGCGCTGCGAGCACCCACATGGTGATAGAGATTTCCTTGAACTTGCCGGCGACTGCGTGGCAGAGAACGTAGGAAATGACGCCCAGGAGGATACCGTCGGAGATGCTGTATGCAAGAGGCATCATGATGATGGTGACGAATGCAGGGATGGCCTTGCAGTAGTCTTCCCAGTGGATGGTCTTGATCGAAGGCATCATCATCACGCCCACGATGATAAGAGCGGGAGCGGTGGCTGCGCCGGGGATCGCCAGGAAGATAGGGCTGAGGAACAGGGCCAATGCGAAGAATATCGCAACGGAGAAGGCTGTGAGGCCGGTACGTCCGCCCTCGCCGACGCCTGATGCACTCTCTACATAGGTGGTGGTTGTGGATGTTCCGAAGCAGGCGCCTGCGACGGTTGCGATGGAGTCTGCGAGGAACATCTTCTCCACACCCTCGATCTCGTCACCGCCCTTCTTGATGAGGCCGGCACCCTGGTGTACGCCGATGATGGTGCCCATGGTGTCGAACATGTCGATGAAGAGGAAGGTGAACACTACTGCGAGCATGTCCCAGCTGAGAACCTGGCCCCACTCGAACTTGCAGAAGATGGGCGAGATGCTGTCGGGCATGGACACTACCTTGGTAGGGAGAGTCGTAATCGCTGCGCCTGTTGCAGGATCCTTGATGAAGATACCTATGACGGCGGTGAGCAGGATGCCCCAGAGAATGCCTCCGCGGACCTTCGCCATCACGAGACCGGCAGTAATGAAGAGACCGATGAGACCTACGAGGGCCTTTCCTTCGGTGATGCTTCCAAGGCTTACCAGAGTGGCGTCGTTGTTCACGATGATGCCGGCGTTCTGCATGCCGATGAAGGCGATGAAGAGGCCGATACCGGCGCCGATGGCCTTTTTGAGCGTACCGGGAATGGCGTTGATAAGCCACGTGCGGACCTTTGTGACAGTCAGGATGATGAAGATGATACCCTCGAGGAGGACTGCGGTAAGGGCAAACTGCCAGCTATGACCCATGCCGAGGCATACGGTGAACACGAAGAATGCGTTCAGACCCATACCCGGAGCAAGGGCGAAAGGCTTCTTTGCATAGAGGGCCATCACCAGCGTACCTACTATGGCTGCCAGAGCTGTTGCGGTAAATACCGAACCTGCGGGCATGCCGGGCAGGGCGCTGAAGATGCCGGGGTTGACGGCCAGGATGTAGGCCATCGTCAGGAAGGTGGTCAGACCAGCAAGAATCTCGGTGCGCACATTGTGATGCTGCGGATCAAACCCGAAAGCTTTTTCTAGGAATTTTGCCATAGGTCAGAATAGTTTAGAATGTCCAGCGGAGACCTGCGCAGGGGTTGCACATGAATCCTTCATTGCCGGCAAAGTTGTATGAGAGCTCGATTTCGGTACCGATGTCAAGATGGTTGTCGAAAGTGCCTCCGAGGTTGAACCAGACCTGAGGTTCGGTGAGGATGGAGAACTTGGCTGTGTTTCCGTTTGCGAAAGTGCTGTTGAGTCCCCAGATATCAATGAATCCCTTGAATACCAATCCTTTCACATCGAAGATGTCATTCATGCCCCAAACACCGGAGAACTTGATGGGAATGTCGGCCTCGCCGAGGCCTCTGTGAAGGTCATACATGAGGGCCAGGGTGAATGTATTGGAGAAATCGGAGTTGTGCAGGAAATATTTTGCGCCGAAGCACCAGATTCCGGCACCCCATGTGCTGCCGTCATATTCGAGGTGGGCGCTGAGGTCCTTGAGGTTGGTGTCCTGCCAGAAATTGATGCCGCGTTCAATTTCGAAATAGCTGCCGTTGATGGCACCGCTCGCGCCTTCGTGCTTGAGCGCCTTGTCCGTGCTGTTGTAGTAGTGGTCGATGAAGAAGAAGGTGTTGCCCCAGTTATCACCGTAGAAA
>ONFK01000302.1 GCA_900317065.1 uncultured Bacteroidales bacterium | reverse complement strand
CTCCGAACTGCTTGCGCTCGCCGAAGGATCTGCCTTCGCCGTAAGGCTTGCGGTCGCCATACTGTTTGCGTTCGCCATACTGGCGATGATCATCTCTGTCCGTCGTGCTGTACGCGGGCTTTGCTGTTTGTGCCGAAGCCGACCTTCTCGGCCTGAGCTTGCGACCATCTTTGCTGAATTCTGCCATTGTCTTGAGTTTTTTGCATGAGTGCGACTCACGTCGCGCCGCGATGCATTTTGAAAATTATTGTAGGTTAAAAATGTATGTGATCGTGCCTTCCTGCATCGCAGGGGCGTCGATTTTCTGATCGAAGTGTGCTTTCATCGCGGCAGCGCGCGCTTCCGCAATGAGTTTGGTGTTGGAAATTGTCGTGCCGTCGTCCACTATGGCCTTCTTCACGTTGCCGTAGTTGTCCACCCATATCTTCATGACTATCTTTCCGCTCTCCTGCACGTCGTAGCCCGGCTTGACCAGGGTGGATTTGTTCACCTTGCGGCCTTCCACGTGGGCGTTCGCCACGCCATCGGTCCTGGCCTTTTCGGTGTTGCCCGTGGCCTGTCCGGCGCGGAAGTCGGAGGACGCTTCGCGGGCGTTGTGGGGCGCCGTGAGGGTGGTATCCTTCTTCGCCATTCCGGGGAAGGCGGCCCTGGGATCGAGCTTGGGCTCTTCCTCCCGGGGAGGTTCAGGTGTTTCCACGTCGCCGAAATCGTCCGGCTTTGCGGCGGGAGTCAGGTTCTGCGCCAGACTCTCGTTGGGGGATTCGCTCTTCTGCACGAGTTCGACATCCTTCTCCCTGTCGACATCTTCTCCCCGGGGCTCACGGCCGTAGACCGGCTTGAACTGTATATCCTCTTCCTCGGTGTAGTCGAGCAGGAAGGAGGTTTCTTCCGGCGGGGGATAGATGTAGCTGAGTCCGGAGAAAGACACCAGGCACAGGGCGGCGGCATGCAGCAGCACCGTGAGCACGATGCCCGTCACCTTCGACCTGTCCTCGGTCTTCTTTCTTTCGCGCAGATACTCTTTCATCTTTACTCAGGCTGGGTTGCGAGTATGACTTTGTAGTGGTTGCGCTTGGCGATGTTCATCACCTGCACAATCTCTCCTATGGGAACGCTTTCGTCGGAGTAGATGCTGAAGGTAGGGTCCTCTTCGTTCTGGAGGAGCCCCACGAGGTCGTCTTCCACCTGCTCTATGCCATTCTCGGCAAGTTCGTTGCCGTTGATGTGATAGGTGTACTGCCCGTCACCCCAGTCCTTGATGCTCACGCTGACCGTGGGCTTTGCGCTCACCTGGCCGGTGCTCTTGGGGAGCAGGAGCTTGAGGGCGTTGGGGTTGATGAGGGTGGACGTCACCAGGAAGAAGATGAGCAGCAGGAACACGATGTCGGTCATGCTCGACATCGAGAACGAAGCGTCCACCTTTGTTGTTCTCTTGATTGCCATTATTCTTCTGCTTTGACCGTCTGTGCGGATTCGGGATCATTGAGCACGTCCATGAAACCGATGGTGGCGTTCTCCATCGTGAACACCACGTCGGAAATGCGGGATGTGAGGTAGTTGTATCCGAAGTATGCGAGGATACCTACTATCAGACCGCCGACGGTGGTAATCATGGCTTCGTAGATACCTCCGGAGAGAAGGGTGATGTCGATGTTGTTGCCTGCGTTGGCCATGTTGAAGAAGGCCCTTACCATACCCATGACGGTTCCGAGGAATCCGAGCATGGGAGCGCCGCCGGCGATGGTGGCGAGGAAGGGGAGACCCTTCTCGAGTCGTGCGACCTCAAGGTTGCCGGTGTTCTCGACTGCGGCCTGGATGTCGGTGAGGGGACGCCCGATGCGCTCGAGGCCTTTCTCTACCAGACGTGCGGTAGGATTGTCGTATTTGCGATGTCGTCAATGAAATTCCTGTCCACCTTCGATGCGCGGTTGATCTGCACGAGCTTCTTGCCGAAGATGTAAATCGCGATGATGGAGAGGACGAGCAGGACTGCCATGATCCATCCGCCCTTCATTGCCATGTCGATGAGCGAATAAGACATCTCCTGCGGAACCGGAGCGGCCTGCACTGCCTCTGCGAGAGTGTCGGCCTGGAGTAAAGTAAAGAGCATAATTCCCATAAATTATAATATCGCACAAATATAATCAAAAAAACTCAATATCCGCCCGCCGCCTTTCACCGCCCCTCAGAAAAACACCCGCTGGCGAAAACTCCGGTCCACCCCCGCCAACCCCGCACCCCGTTCAGCCCCGCATTCCGGACACGCAAACTGCCCCCTCGGTGTCTGCCCGCCCGAAAAGCATCTGCCGGACACGCAACTTGCTCCTTCGGTGTCTGCCCGCCCGAAAAGCATCTTCCAGACACGTAAGCTGCCCGCCCGGAGCCTGCCCGCCCGAAAAGCATCTGCCAGACACGCAAGCCGCTCCTTCGGTGTCTGCCAGGCCGAAAAGCATCTTCCGGACACGTAAGCTGCCCGCCCGATGTCTGCCAGGCTTTTCGAGACTGCCGAAGTCGTCTCCGTCATTCAGTTCGTGATATGTCGCACCTGAAGTAGCCCTTCAGGTGCTCCCGGTCGTACAAAAATTGTAGGACCGGGAGCATTTTTGGCCTGTTTTGCTCCCGGTCGGTCATTTTCTGTAGGACCGGGAGCACTCCCGC
>ONFK01000306.1 GCA_900317065.1 uncultured Bacteroidales bacterium | reverse complement strand
TCGAAGAACCCGGCGAAGGTTGCGCGCATCCGTTCCAACTTCGAACTTGTAAAGCAGAAGCTCGTGGAAGTTGAAGAGAAAGATGCGCTCCGCAATTTCAAGAACCCCATAACGGGAGACTACATCATGGAAGTCTACGGCATAGAGCCTTGCAATACCATAGGCAAGATCAAGGAAGCCGTGAAAGAAGCCATACTGGAGGGAGAGATCGGGAACAATTTCGAGGAAGCGGACGCCCTGATGCGCCGAAAAGCCGCCGAATACGGACTGGTGCCGTGCAAATAAAAGAGTACATAAACTATATCGTCGGTGTGCGGAGGTATTCCCCGCGCACCAGGGAATTGTATGAAGAAATCCTGACGGAATTCCAGAATAACGGGGAGCAGCTGACACCCACCGGCATACGCAACTACGAAATCTATCTTCTCGACGAAAAGAAAGAGAATGCGCGCACAGTCGGGCTTCATCTGAGCGTACTCAGCGGCTACTGCAAATATCTCATCAAGAAAGGAGAACTGTCATCCAACCCCGTACGCCTCGTCAAACGTCCGAAGGAGCAGAAACGGCTGCCGGAGTTTTACAGGGAGGACGCGATGAAGAATTATTTTGAAGCCAGTTCTTATTATGCCGACAGCGAAGCCCTGGATTTCCTGATGTCGCTGCCACCGTCCGACAAGACAGCGAAGGACCTGTATGAGAGACGGCTCCGCCGCCTGATAATTTCCATGCTCTTCAGCACCGGGATACGCCGCAGCGAACTGATTTCCCTGAATATGTCGTCGCTGGACCGAGGCAGGCAGAGTCTGTCCGTCCGGGGGAAAGGCGACAAAATGCGCGAAATCCCGATTGTCGGCACGTTATATGCAGAAATTTTGCTATATTTGAAAGCAGCCGGATATATGCTGAAGGCCGGAAGCGGGAGCGACGCTCCCCTGCTCCGGACCCCAAAGGGCTTGAGACTGTATCCTGTCTATGTGGACAGGGCCGTGAAGGAGGAATTGGCAGATGCCGAAGGCTTCACCGGCAGGAAATCGCCGCACGTGCTCAGGCACACCATCGCAAGCGAACTGCTGGACAAAGGCACGGATCTGAACTCCATCAAGGAATTGCTTGGTCACTCCTCGCTGGCAGCAACGCAGGTCTACACCCACAACACCATAGAACGGCTGAAAAAAGTTTATGACAACGCCCATCCAAGGGCAAATAAAAACGGAGGTAAAAATGGAGATCAAGATTAAGACTCTCAAGTTCGACGCCGACCAGAAGCTGATCGAATACGTCGAGAAAAAAGTTTCCAAACTGGACAAGTTCTTCCAGGGAGCCGCCGACACGGCCGAGGTTACCCTCTCGCTCCTTTCCGAACCTGACAACAAGCAGGCCAAGATCCAGATGCACGTCCCCGGAGACGACCTCATCATCGAGCGCAACTCCCACAGTTTCGAGCAGGCGATTACCGACTGCGTGGATGCAATGAAAGAAAAGCTCACCCGCAAAAAAGAGAAAACTTACGACATTTAGAATATGAAAAGAATTGCTTCTGCAGCAGCCGTGATGGCTCTGCTTACAGTGTTTACTTTGTAAAAAGGGAAACTACAGTGTTTGCAGTTTCCTGCAAGAAAGAAAAGAAGGTCGAAGACGACAGCAAACCAGTGATCGAGTGCGAAGCCAATCCTAATTTCGGAGAATTCGAGATCATGGACGACCTGAATGCCGACGTCGTGGTCAATGCGAAGGAAGGCATCAAGTCCGCCACCGTAAAGTTCACGGTTTTCCCTGAAATCCTCGGAAAGGGTTTCCTGAACAACCATATCGGCATCAAGGCCAATCAGGGAACGTCCACTTCGTATCCCACCATCGACCTCATCGACGATGCGACTGCAGTCAAATGGGTCACCGGCAAGGAAGGCGAGAATGCGTTCGTGCTTTTCAGCAACAGTACTCTTGCTGACGCTACCACGGTAACCTTGCATTTCAGCCGCCTTGTCTTCGCGATGGTCAGGAATCAGACCCTCGAGAACAACGATAAGATATCCTTCACTTTCAATGTGACCGACAAAGAAGGGCAATCTGTATCGAAGACCATGGTCTTCCACTACACCTCAGCCCCCGAGATCACCATAAAGGGACAGAGCTTTTCAGTCGACGCCCCCGGGAAAGTTGAAGAAGCG
>ONFK01000308.1 GCA_900317065.1 uncultured Bacteroidales bacterium | reverse complement strand
TTCGCGTAAATAGTTGAAAGAGCAACCAGAACACTAATGAAACCAAACCAACTGCCAGGCTGCCTCTTGGCAACCCTAGTAATCATCACTTCGTCTTGCGCAAAAGAAATAGTGCAGAATCAGGACCACGGAGATCCGCACATCATCTATGCTAAAGCTACCCTCACTCCTAAACACGAGACAAAACTCCTGTACAGTGAAATCGATCCTGTCGGGCTGTCGTCCGGACTTTCTTCCGTATGGCAAGACGGTGACTTTTTCTACGCACTCACTCAGAGCGGAGACTGTGCCCGTTTCGACCTGGTTTCCGGCGCCGGCACATCTACTGCCAGTTTTTCGGCAGATATGAGCAATCTCGATGTCGATGCGGGCACGGTTTGGACTGCGGTATTCGGCAACCATGGCATCGAAACCATAGGTGCCATCCGTTGCAATTACGACAACCAAAGCGGCGAATTGGCCGATATAGGCGACTATAGTTACATAGTTGCCAACGGCACAGGAAGCTCACCGCAATTCAACTTCGGATCCGCTACGCGCCTTTCGTATTTCGTGCGTTTCAGGCTTCCTGCCGGAGTCCGTTATGTCGAATACTGCACCACCGCGAACTGGAAGGTGACACCTTCTTCGACCAGCATAATCTACGACGGGCATTTCAACGACGTGTATGAAATCGACCTCGGTAGCGCATCTTCCTCCGGAGATGTCTGCTACCTTGCCATCCCTGCCATCCAATATGGCAACTACATAAACGAGAAGCCCAAGGGCGTTATCGTGACCTTCTTCAATGCAGATAAGACCAAATCGAACGGCGGCACCATCGGAACCTCCCTAAGTGCGTTCGCCGGGAATGTCGGCACCGTTGATTTAAGCGGCCTGGAGCTTATCGACCGTCCGCTCCCCGAAGAGGCCATTTCCCTGGGTGCCATCCAAGTTACCATGGAAAAGGACCCTGACGGGAATTTCTGCAATAAATACGATAATCTGGGCGACTATCGCTATACTACGATGGTCTCCCCGGCCTGGGCACCGTTCAATCTGGGGGCCAAGGTGACGGCCGCATCTCCTTCCGCAGATGACCTTTACGGCGACTTCTTCATGTGGGGCGAGACTGCGCCCAGGACGGAGTTCTCTTCCACCGATTGGATCTACGACGGTTCCCACACCGTGGGCAGTTACGAGAACTTCCCTTCCACCCAGATAGGAAAATTCTTCACATATGCCGTGACCGACGGCAATGAAAACGGAGTCCTCAAGCTGCAGAAGATATCCGGCTCCAAATACGACCCCGCCAGGGTACGCTGGGGCAGTGCCTGGCGTATGCCTGCTATCGAAGAACTGCTCTCGTTGACGGGCAGCAGCATCAGTATCGATGCCGATGCGGACGAGACCGTGACCGCTTCGGGGCTCACCATTCTACGGCACAGGGCGAGGCTATCAGGGGAACAGGGGCTTCTACTGGAGCGACAGCCGTATACGTGCCACGCCGGATTTTTCCGCCCTGGTCAATAACGCCCTCCGGCTGGAAATGACAGGCGGCGGCATAAACTACGGCAGGAACAGCAACCCGTCAACCGAGATGTACTTCGGCCTCAACATCCGTCCGGTCAGGAATTATCCGAACAAGGAGACAAGCGCCACCTCCCCCTCGGTGCTGGAAGATTATGGGGATGTTCTATTGTCTCCCTCCACCAATCTATTTGGTTTTGTCAAAGACAGCCACGGTAACGGAATCGCCGGCGTGACAGTGTCGGACGGATACTCATGCGTATCCACCAATTCCGAGGGTTTGTATGAGATTACGGCAAATGCTGCCGCCAGGACCGTGAACGTGACCATCCCTGCCGCATACGAAATTCCCATCGGACCCGACGGACGTCCGGCTTTCTTTTACCCCATCTCCATTCCTTCTTCGGGATTGGTCCGCAAGGATTTTACCCTGACTGCCCGTCAGGGAGGAGCCCCCGCCCGCTTTACGATATTGGCCCTGTCCGATGCCCACGTGCAGAATTCTTCGAACCTGTCCAGATTCAATACGACAATGGCCGACGTCCAGGCTACGGTTACCGCACTTGGAACTGGAATCCCTGTGGGGGACGGCGGTTCTGCGGGAGAGGTGATAGGCATAGCCCTTGGCGACCAGCTCTGGGACGATATGAGCATGGCCGACGAAGTCCGCAGCAAATTCTGCAACCTTACGAACACATCCGGCGGCACCGTCCCCGTGTTCTACGTGATAGGCAACCACGACCACGATGCCTCCGGCAGCACTGATTATGAGCGCGAGAATTGTTTCGTCAACCATTTCGGCCCCACGAATTAGTCGTTCGACATAGGCAATGCGCATGTAATCGTAATGGACAACA